>NZ_JRVL01000282.1:0-2998 GCF_054823985.1 Acinetobacter sp. GN11
GGTAAGTATGGACGCTAAATTTCATTCTGAAAATGAATATGGTTTTATTCTAGATATTTTGAACACTTACATGGTGATAAAGAAGACATTAAAAAATGATCATTATCCTTATGATTCATTTGGTTATCTTCTTGCTCTTTATCAACCGCTCAAAGTTTATATCCCTCAGCTTCCTCATCCAAAAATTTATATTGAGATTGGTGGAATTTCATATGACAGAATGATTGTTGGGCAAACAGAGGATGAGACAGAAGCCATAAATCTTTTATTGAATTTAGGACAACTTGTTGCTTAACAATTAAGTGATATTTTAATGCTGAGTTTAATTTACTTAAGAAACACGCTTTCTTAAGTAAATTCATGACAAAACTAAAGGCTATAAAATGGTTGTTGGAAAAGAGAACCTAAAGAAATTCTTTGGTGTTTCTACATGACATGATTAAAGAAACTCTCTTATAAGATACAAAAAATCACAAAAGCTAAATCTATAACTTTAAAAGAATTTGTTTATATAACTAAGAACATTAAAAGTAGGTCATCGTAATGAAAAAAATATTCTTAGTAGCACTCACTGGATGTACTTTATTGGGTAGTAATGCGGTATTGGCTAAACCCGATGCCACATTAATAAAAGAAGCGACAAAAAATGTAGTCACAGTCTCTAAAGCAAAAACTTTGGCTGATGAATCTGGAGTAACTTTGACGGGTACGATTGTAAAGTATATTGCTGGTGACCATTTTGAGTTTAAAGATGCTACGGGTTCGATTGTAATTGATGTTGATGATGACTTGTGGAAGCCTCTACAACTTAAAGCTGGAGATAAAGTGCGTGTAGTAGGAGAGGTAGATACACATCGAGTTAAGCCTACCGATATTGAAGTTTTTAAGATTGAACGTGTTAAATAAAACTAGATTATTTATATCAATATTGTTCAAAGCAAACAAAAAAAGAAAACTCCTATTTTTAGGAGTTTTCTTTTGAAAGACGATAACTTTTTATTATTGCGTTGCATTAAATGCCTCATGATAACTTACATAGCCTTTAGCAATATTCCCTGAGAAGCTTAAGGCTTGGAAATACTCACTTGGTACATTAGGTAAAATTAGCTCAGGATAGTTTTTAAAACTAAAGCGGCTGTAATAGTTGGGATCACCTAATAAAACACATCCTTTTGCACCTAAGTTTTTTAATTTTTCTAGTGATTTATTCATCAGAAGGGAACCAATACCCAGCCCTTGTTTATCTGGATGAACGGAAATAGGGCCCAAACCATACCAACCCATTTCCCCTGAACTGATTTGAACTGGAGAAATAGCAACATGCCCAATAATAGAGCTATTTTCAACTGCCACTAGAGAAATGGTGAGTTGACCGTGGTTTCTTAAACTATTAATAATAAAATGTTCGGTATGACTCGTGTGCTCAGCATTTTGAAAAGCTACTTTAGTTAGGTTTTCGATGGCTTCAATATCTTCAACTTGCTCATCACGAATAATAATATTCATTAAAAATTCTTCCAGATTTATTGATTAGCTATACGAGGTAACTTCTTTAGATACGCTCCCTTCGTTGGTTTTTATTGAAATATCTATAAAGAAAATTAAATATCTAGCTAGATTCTAATTTAAATAACTCAATAACGATAGCTAGCCCATACAAGCCTAATCTTATTTGGTTATTTTACCAATCGTTAAATTATTGTTAGTTTTATTTTTGCCGTTCGTCAGAAAAATTAGATAACTATTTCATGTAATTAGTGAGATAAATTGATAGATTTATCTAAATTAATTTTGTTTAAAAATTATACTGATTGATAAAAAAGGCAACTTGGCTATATTCCATATCTATATTGCAAAATCAGCAATATATTTCTAGGATGGAATAAAAATGAAAAAAAGAGTAATAAAAATAGCAATATTAAGTTCATTATCTGTAATCACAAGCATGAGTTATGCGCAGGAATTTAAAAGATTTTCTGTCTCTGCTGGTTGGCTACATGTAATGCCACAGGGTAAAGCTAATCCATTTAATATTAATACTGCTGTTAAGAATGGAACTGCTGCTAAAGTCGGTACTATTTCAACAACAAGCTTTTTAAATTCGGTTGATCCTAATGCCACCGAAGTCGACTTAGGAGGAGAGGTCTTTAATCAAAAGGAGTTTCTAGAGCTAGCGTTAAAAGATGAGTATATGCGAGAGATTATGCTTGATGAGAACGGAAATATTAAATCTGAAGTTTCCGGTATTGCGACGGTTAAAGGAATAGAAAACTGGCAACAAAATGATGCAGGTCTTGAGGTCGATGATGCAGATACGCTGGGATTAACCTTCAACTATTATCTAAATGATCATGTGTCTTTACAATTTATTGGCGGAATTCCACCTAAAGTTGATATTAAAGGGAAAGGCGAAATCTTAGCACCGTTAAGTGGAGTCGCAATGTCTCCTAATGATTTGGTGAAGTATCTTTTCCCAAATGGAATTACCTTAGGTCAAGCAATCCCGATTACTAACTTAGGAAATAAATCTAAAGCTGCATCTATTCGAGCATGGACGCCAACCATAGAAGCACAATATCAGTTTGGTAAAAGTGGGGTAAATAAGTTTAGACCCTATATTGGAGCAGGTTTAATGTATGCCCATTTTAATGATATTAAACTTAACGATGGAATTCGTTATGATTTAGTGTCCGCAGGCCATATGATCCAAAACGTGTTGGATGGCAAAGCTGGAGCAGCTTTAGACCGAAAAGAATCAAGCGGAAAAATGGTCGTTAATGTTGATGCAGATGATGCGATAGCGCCTATTTTTACTGCTGGTTTTACCTATGATTTTAATGATTCGTGGTATACGGTTGCTTCTGTGTCTTATGCAAAGTTAAGTAATAATGCACAAATTGATGTCGTCAATGAAAATACGGGAACTCGCTTAATACATGCCACAACAAAAGTTGATATTGACCCACTGATTACCTATTTAGGGGTAGGTTATCGATTC
>NZ_JRVL01000283.1:0-5280 GCF_054823985.1 Acinetobacter sp. GN11
ATTGTTGCTATGATTTTTTAGTCGTAACGAGCTAAGGTTGTAGAAAACCTAGAGTCGGTTAAACCGTTTTAAAGACCAGTTGGGCGATATGGCTAGAGAGAGTTTGGCAAAGACCAATAAATGAGAAGAAATAGTACGCATGAGCGGACTCCTAGATGAAATAGAAGTTCTACCAGATCACTGCTAAATGATTAGGGTGGCAGAACGAAGAAGGGTTAGCAGACCAGTCATCTAGGAACTGGCACGCCCGAAGGCGTCCCTCCTCCGTCCTACCGCTACGAAGGGAGACGAACGAGTTCTCCACCAAAAAATTACTTTTTTGATGTTCTAGATGAAAGGCGGTCTGCTAAAACCGACTGGCGATGTTGGCCAGCAGGCAAAGCATAATCGGAGGGGTTTTAGGTGTCAATGTGATATTGGCTAGAAATAAAGCTTTAAAATTTCATAAAATAATTTTAGTAAAATGATTTATTAATCTAATGCAGAAGCTTTTATTTTTTTGAGGTGTGTAAATTTAGTAAAACTTAAAAATATACTCCACTATAGTAATTCATTAAGACTTTCAATACTGAGCTTTACACCATAGCTACCTTCACTATCATCATCAAGCCAACCACCATTAATTAAAGCTGGCACGGTCTTATTTATTACTTTACCAGCTAATAATTTGGCATCATCCCTACTTAAATAACCAACGGTTAAACCATTAATTTCAATTTTTACAGCATTCTTATCGTAAGCATTAAAAGGTTCAGAAACAACTCTAGCCGTTACTTCTACATATTTTGATCTTTCTTGTTTAGGTCCAGCAATCTTTCTTAAATTAGCTTGATAAGATTGCTCTCCAACAATATCAAATAAATATGATATTGGCATTTCATCAGTAATTTTTTGCTTTTTATGCATTTTACTTAATATTAAAAATAAAACTAATAAGCCAAGGGCTCCCCATATTATTTCCATTCATTTCCCTCTTTTTTTCTAAAAATGTACAAATAAAGATATTAAAAGAGTAAACCAGAAATCAGCTTACTCTTTTATACACTTATTTAATGACAGTGGTGGTCTCCAGTTTTACTATTGGTATGGCATCCTTTAGAGTTTGTACCTCCAGAATGGGCATTAACCTGTGTCACTGCTAAACCGATTAGACAAATGAATAAAATTCTTTTCATAAGTTTATTTCCTTCAAGTCAGAATTATAATTGAGTTTTTATTGTACAAAAGAAAATTATTAAGCTTTGATAAAACAGATGAGTAACTTATAAACTTTAGTCTACTTTCCATTTATAACCATTTTATTGAAATATTCCTTTTAAAAGATAAACCATGAAAATTTGTATTGTAGGCCCTTCTGGTGCTGGTAAAACAACTATCGCTAAGAAATTAGCTAAAGAATTAAAGATATCTGCTCATGTATTTGATGAGATCTATTGGGATTTAAGTGGAACTGAATTTGTAAAAAATTCCGAAGAAACCATCTCACTTGGTATTAAACAAATCACCTTACAAGATAGTTGGATTGTAGAGGGAGCTTACGATAAACGTTTACTTCCCCTACTTTTTGAGTGCTCTTTAATTTTAAAGATGGAAGTACCTCTTTATTTAAGAACAATAAGGCTCTTACAACGTTACCTAAAGTCTTTAGTTACAGGGAAAAGCCCCAAAGAGACTCTAAAAAACACAATCGAGTTGATTCAGTTTTCACATAGTTTTGATAACCGCTTAGAAAAATTTCTGAGTAGTAATAATCAACTCTCGAGAAAGGTTATTTCTTTTAATAATTTTTCAAAAGCTACAAATATTATTCAGACAGTTTTTAAAAATAATTTATCCGATTCATTGAATAAAAATGATAGAACAAGAAAGGGTTGACAGACTGACACACAAGAATCAGCACGCATTAAGCGTCCCTCTCTCATCCTGAAACGAAGAATAATAAGAGAGATTTTAAGTGTCAATGTGATATTCGGCGAATTCTTAAAGTTTATTTTTTATTTTAAATTATATGCTGTGATACACCGATAAAATGAATAATTAAATCCATTTTATCGGCTTGCTAGAAGAGGTTTTTAAAACCTTATTTTATTTTTTAATATAGTTTGGAAATTCTTTTAAAACCGTACTACATAATTGGCCTTTCATATCTCCTCTCTTGCGTGCTTCAAATTGGTCCATACCTAATCTCATAACTTCTCTACCATATTTTTCACCTAGTTCATGTTTAGTACATTTGTCAGATTCATGAACTAATTCTTGTGAAGTATAGTGATAATTACAATCAAGTTGAGCACGGCTTAAAAAACCATGTAGTTGTACTGTTCTCTCGCAAGTTGTTCGCTGTATATAAGTTTTGGGCTCTTGTTCAGCATAAACTGATGTTGCTACCAATAAAGTGAAAACTGTTACTAAAATATTACGCATTATTTCCCCGACAAAGTTATTAAAAGTATTAGTGATAATGTTGCGGGCGTATTAAATAATAATTACTCATAAGTGTCTATTAATAATAAGAAAATTAGATAAATCCTCCTCCCTTTTGAATACTTAATCACCTTAAAAAAATTGTGTGATTAAGTTTTCTCAAATAAATGATATTAAATTTTTTCTCTAATCTTCTTTAATATAATCCAAGCGATTCAAGAAAAGAGTTTTAGTGATATTTCATTCATTTCTTATCGACTAAAACCCTTACTCATTACAGCACTTTAAAACCCTAATTTTTTAAAGACGAAATAACCTACATGGCTTTCAAAGCTACCGTCATTTTGAATTTTGAAATACTTCTTAACGAGATCAGATGAACCTTCCTGCAAATAGCGTAACGTTTTAATTTGATCTTCAGGGGTTTTCATACGCTTTACCCAACTATCAAAGTCTAATGAAAGCGTTTGTTTATCTAAACCCACCAAGTCAAAGCCCGCATCTTCAATAAAATAAACCCACTCTTTCACACTATAATTTCTTACATGACTCGGGTCTCGAATAGTTTCGATTGTCTGTAAAAACGTATCTAATATAGGCGAGCTAGAACTAATAATATCTACAAAAATAACAATGCCATCTGGCTTAAGAACACGATTTACTTCTTTCATTGCAGTCGGAACATGCTGCCAGTGATGAGCTGAATATCGACTAATCACGACATCAAACTGTTGATCACTAAAAGGCATATCTTCGGCAATGCCCTGCTGCACAAAGATGTTTTTTAATTTGCGCTGGCTAGCAGCCTTAGACACTGTGTCTAACATTTCATGAGATAAATCGTAGGCAAAGACTAGGTCAGCATGTGGAGCAACATTATAAGAGACATGACCACCACCACAGCCTAAATCTAGAACGACAGCCTTTTCATATTTCTGAATTTCATGAATAAATTTATTAAATTCAATTCCTTCAGAATGAGCTTGGCTATTCAAATAGTCTAAAGATTTATTTTGATATTGTTTTTGGTTTATATCGTGCTGGGTGATCATAACCTTGCTTCCTACTTTGCAATGAAATCACCATAAAGCAAAAGTTAGATAAAAAATAATGATTAGTTTTTCTTCAATTGATAAATAAAAGTTATTATTTAATTTGTTTTAATACACAGTAAACACAAAATTTTAAAATCCTTAAATTCAATAGACAGTTATACTGGCGTTATCTAAAAATTCTACAAAAACAGAAAATGCTAAAAGCCATTTTATTTGATTTAGATCAGACTCTACTTGACAGAAATACGTCACTTAAAAAATTTGTTGAATGGCAAGTAAACTTTTTTCAACTAGTGCCACAGAAGAATAAGCAAGATTTTATCACTCGATTTATTGAATTAGATAATAATGGAAATGTTTGGAAAGACTTGGTTTATACCCAGTTGCTTAACGAATTTAATATCAAAAATTTTAACGTCGAGACCTTGCTTAACTCCTATGTTAATGACTTTAACAAGTTTTCCTCTTCATTTGAAAGAGTTCCTGAAACAATTCAAAATCTTTATAACAAAGGATATAAATTAGGCTTAATTTCTAATGGGAAATCCCCTTTTCAAGAAAATAACTTTTATGCACTAGGTCTTAAGGAATTTTTTTCTACAATTATTGTTTCAGAAGCTATAGGCTTACGAAAACCCGATATACAAATATTTGAGCATGCATGTAAAGAGCTTGGCTTTATCCCTAATGAATGTATTTTTGTAGGTGATAATCCGAAGGCCGATATTGAAGGTGCTAACAAAGCTGGAATGAAAACGATCTTTTTCCATCCTGATCCTTCCATTGATTATCCTTTAGCAGATAAACAGATTCACCATTATGATCAGCTAGAAATAGCAATTAACAAATTAGAGAATTCTATTCTTTAAAAATAGATTTAAGAACTTAGAAGGGATCCGCAAAGAGCACTGTTTAGTCACCCTTACTGAAACAGTGCTCTTTGCTCCATCACAACCCTTATCCAGAGAGTTCGATGCATAGAACTAGTGTATGTACCTTTAACTCAAAATGTTTCCTGTATTTTTAATATTTTTAAATGTTCGCAGCATAAAAATGAAGTATATTTAAATTTATCAGAAGATTCTTCTTTGGTTTATATTTTGAACAGAACAGAATACACACTAGATCGTATAGATCGGAAAATTTTATCTGCATTACGTGGAAATGGCCGTCTAACCGTTGCTCAATTAGCAGAAGAAGTCGGTCTTTCATCCTCACCATGCTGGACACGACTAAAACGCCTAGAAACTTTAAAAATTATTGAAGGCTATACGGTAAACGTAAACCCAAAAGCGATTGGTATTCATGAAGTATTCTTTATAGAAATTACTTTAGAACGGCATGACGATGAAATGCTGGAAAATTTCAGCGAAGCATTAGCCGATATACCTGAAGTTGTAGAAGCTCATCTCGTCACAGGTGATTATGATTATTTGGTGAAAGTAGCAGTAAAAGATGCTGAGCATTACGAACGTTTTTTACGGAAAAAGCTCTATTCGATTAAAGGGATTCGACACACTCGTTCGACTTTTGCCCTACGTCCCCTTAAATCTGCCAATACCGCTGATTTAATGTTAATTGAATAAAAGGTGTAATGACTGTAGTGCATCGACTTAAACTATTGATTTGAAACTTCTTAATCAGTTAAGCGGCTTAGACCATAACAGATTTAGGCTCTGTTATATTTTTTTTAAAAAATTCTGTATCTATGATTACAGCCTCCTCATCTCCATAATAAAATTAATCTGAATTGGAGGCATCGCCATGAACATTTTGAAGAAAAAAAATAAGGCCAGTTTTG
>NZ_JRVL01000004.1:0-18025 GCF_054823985.1 Acinetobacter sp. GN11
GAGGGATTTTAGTTCAAAAGACTGAAGATATTGCACAATATATTTTTAGTATATTGAGAAATAGGTATCATTTAAATGTAGAACTGTATAGTGAAAACTGGGGATGGCAAATAGAAATTCCATTGCCTGAAATAACGATGTATCTTGGAATAAGTGTTTATGAAGAACATAGTAATGGATTCGCAATTTTCATTTCGCCAAACACACCTATTTTAAGAAAGTTTTTATTTAGAAAAATTGATATTACCCATCATATTATGGTGCTGCAAAATTATATAAATATTATCTTGAAATCACATCCAGGCATCTATGATGTGTTGTGGTGGAAAGAAAATGAATTCCGATGTGTAGCAGCGAGCTGAAATAGGAAAAGTGAAAATTTTAAGTACCGAAGTGAGTGAAGGAAAATTTATTAAAGACTATATTGGTGAATAGAGAGCGAAAGCTTACTATATCTTCAATATCACGTGGTCAGATCAATATGCAAAATTCAGCTTTGAAGGGATTACGTAAGTTTTTCTATAATAATCTTCATAATCATGACTATGAAACTACGGTAAGTAGATGTATTAATTATTTTTTAGTTGTTTTAATTGTTGGCAACGTCGCTGCCGTTTTATTAGAAACAGTAAATGATTTGTACACAAGTTATCGTGTTTGGTTTGACTATTTTGAAGTTGCTTCAATTGCAATTTTTAGTATTGAATATTTATTAAGATTGTGGAGTGTTGCAGAACGAGATACGACACAATCTGCGTGGAAAATCCGCTTGAACTGGATGAAAAGCGGAGAAGCAATTATTGATTTAATGGCAATTTTACCTGCCTATCTCAATTTCTTTGTACGAATTGATCTTCGTATGCTCAGAATCTTACGGTTACTTCGCTTATTAAAATTAACACGGTATTTTATCTCACTTCAGATATTGTTATGCGTGATTAAACGTGAGAAGGGGTCTTTTCAGGCAGTTATCTTTATTTTAATCATTATGATTATTATGACTGCTTCTGGAATTTATGTGGTTGAAAACAAGGCTCAGCCAGAAGCTTTTAGTTCAATACCTAAATCTATGTGGTGGGCTGTTGTTACTTTAACTACAGTGGGTTATGGCGATGTAACACCAGTGACCAGTTTAGGAAAGTTATTGGGGGCACTCATTACTATTTTGGGAGTTGGCATTGCGGCATTACCGGCAGGTATTTTGGCATCGGGGCTTGCAAATGAACTTAACCAGCGTAATCAAAGGTTAGAGCAAGAGTTTCGTGAATTACTTCAAGTACGTGGTATTGATATTTTACATGATGAAGCTGAAATAGAACGAATACGTCAAAAAGTAGGTTTGCCAAAAGAGCAGGCACATAACCTGATTATTCAAATTATGCGTGAAAAAGTATTAGAGCAAGAAGAGTCTGTTAGAGAGAGAAAATGTTATTGCCCACACTGTGGTGGAAAGCTAACTGATTAGAAATAATAAGCTAGCATTTTCTCTGATTAAGTTTACTTACTGGCTTTTTCTACAGCAAACGCAATAAGTAAAATGATAAGACCACCGAGACTCAAAACAAAACCTACCCAGATTGGCGCGATCCAACCCATTTGGTGACTGAGTACCCATCCACCTAAAAATGCACCTAGTGCATTGGCCATATTAAAGGCAGAGTGGTTCAGTGATGCTGCTAATGTTTGAGCATCGCCTGCAACATCCATTAGGCGGGTTTGCAAAGCTCCGCCTAATCCCATTACGGTGAGACCAATTAAAAATAATGAAGCAATTGCAGTATAGATATTACTCATTAAGAAACTGGCAACAACAAAAGCTACAGCTGAGCTAATGAGTACACCTACAATCGTTTTGTTTAGGTTTTTATCTGCAAGCCATCCTGCAGCTAAGCCACCAATAACCATACCAGTACCCCAGATAGCTAAAGCGATAGGGACAATTTGGATATCAACTTTTGTATATTCAGTCAAAATTGGTGAAACATAGCTATAAACAGAAAACATGCCTCCAAAACCGATAGCGCCTACCGCTAGTGTTAGCCACATGTTGATATTTTTAAGACCAGCTAACTCTGTTTTTATACTGGCAGTAGCTTGGACTGGAATATTGGGTACAAAAAAGCCAACAGCAATTAAAGTGACGAAAGCAAAGATTGCTGAAAACTCAAAACCAGCTCTCCAGCCAAAATTTTGGCCTAACCACGTCGCGAGAGGAACGCCAATTACAGTTGCGACTGTAAGACCCATCATCATTTGGGCAACCGCAGAGGCTCTTCTTGATGGGCCAGCGAGTTCTGCTGCAACTAATGCACCAACTCCAAAATATGCTCCGTGTGGTAAACCTGCAATGAAACGTGAGATTAAAACAGTTTCGGGGGTATGAGCTAAAGCGGTAAAGGCATTGGCTACGCCATAAAAAAGCATTAAGCCGAGTAATAAAGTTTTTCTCGGAACTTTGGCTCCAAGAATAGCAATGATAGGAGCGCCAATAACTACGCCTAATGCGTAGGCACTAATAAAGTGGCCAGCTTCAGGTACGGTAATATTTAAGTTATTTGCAATTTCTTGAATCAGTCCCATTGCGACGAATTCAGTGGTTCCAATACAAAAACCACCTACAGCGAGTGAAAAAATTGCTAAAAAGAGTGAATAGTGTTGATGTGTAGAAAGAGGAGATTGCGGGGACGGCATAATAAGTTAAGGGGAAACTCAAAAAAGAGAAGTATAAGGGAAAAGAGAACAGAATAATAAAAAACTAAAATATTGAGATAAGCATTACATATTCAAATGAAGTAAATTTAAATTTTTAGGTTTTGATCTATAAATAATAAAAAATAACGAATGATAATAAGAATTATTTTTATTTGTGTATACTGTATTTGCTTATATTTTGTCTGAAAACTTTTACCTTGGTGTACAACAGGATTTTGTAATAATGAATAAATTTTTAGTGCTTTCTCTCGCATTAGCATCTAGTTATAGCTTTGCTCACGAACCTTATGTAGCGCCTGTAGCTTATAAAACTGAACAGACTCAAGTACCTGTAATTGCTGGTTATGCTGAAGAAGCATTAAATAGTGAATATGCTTTAAAGGATGCTAAGCTTACTGTAATTACACCTAAAAATGAGCTTAAAACCCTCAACTCCGAAGGTGTGCATAAGTCTGTAACTGTTTTTGATGTAGATCTACCTGAAGAAGGCACATACATTGTTCAAACTCAGGCGAGTTATCCTTTAAAATATGTATATGACCAAAAAGTATGGCATCTATTTTTTGATATGTCAGCTGATAAAGCTCCACCGAAAGCAGAACGTGAATATTTAATTCCGGCTGACCTTAAAACAAAAACAATCAAAATAGAACAAGTAACACGTGAGTGGATATTGCAGAGTTATCTTTCAAAAGGGAAAGTTTCAGATATTCAACTTCCCAATACACCGATTAAAGTTAGTTTTTCTGTGCACCCAAACCAGATTAAAGCTGCTCAACCTGTTAAATTAGCTATAACTGAAAAAGGGCAACCTTTAGCTTATGCTGAAGTTATTTTGAGAGAAAAAGGTGCAACTGATAAACAAGTACAACCATTTAAGGCGGATAATAATGGGCAAGTTGAGCTTAAATTTCCAAAAGTTGGTGAGTATTTAATAGAAGTAACTGCACCACTAAATTTGAAGTTAAAACCTAAAAATCAAAGCTATACAATTGTTAGCTTAAATGTGGTTACACAGTAACTTTTAGCCTCTAATTAAAATTAGATCCGATTCGGGTCTAATTTTAATTAGAGGGGGCAAAACATGTTCAATATCATAATGCTCTATTTCAATTTTAAAATTACAAAAATTCATCACATAATAAAATAAAATTCATGTTGAAGTTGGCTAACTAATTTTGTGATAAGATGAATAGTATTCATTAGCAAGAATTTATCTAAAGTTGCTCTATTTTTTGAAAAAACAAATATGAGATTAAAACATCTATAGATAAATCTACTTTTCAAGCGTGGACCTATGTTAGAAATTCGTCACCTTAAAACCTTAGTTGCCTTACGTGAACATGGTTCATTAGTTTCTGCTGCGAATGATCTTTGTTTAACACCCTCGGCTATCTCTCACCAATTAAAAGAATTAGATCATTGGTATGGGGTAGAGGTGGTGAATCGACGTAGCCGGCCTGTTAGCTTTTCTAATGTTGGGCAACGCTTACTTAAGTTAGCCGATGATGTTTTACCTCAAATTCAGATTACACATAGTGATATTACTCGTATTGTGCATGGACAGACTGGCAGAATTATCTTTTCATCTGAATGTCATAGTTGCTTTGACTGGTTAATGCCGTTATTGAATCAATATCGACATCAATACCCAGATGTTGATTTAGACTTTGCTTCTGGATTTGAAGCGAATCCACATGAGCTTTTACAAAATGCTGAATTTGATTTGCTTATTACAGCCGATCCAATTGCATTAAAAGGAATTGAGTATTTCCCTATTTTTGAATATGAATCGCGTTTGGTTCTATCCAACACGCATCCATTGGTTCGTGCTGAAAATATTACGGTTCAAGAGTTAGCAGAAGAAGTTTTAATTACTTATCCAGTTGATAAGCATCGTTTAGATATCATGTCGAAACTTTTCATTCCGGCAAATATTCAGCCTAAGCAAATACGAACAACAGATTTAACCCAAATGCTTATTCAACTTGTTGCAAGTGGACGAGGTATTGCTGCTTTACCTGATTGGGTGGTAAATGAATATGAACAAAAGGGTTGGGTCACAAGCCGCCGTTTAGATTGTGTTTCACCTACAGGCTTAAGACGAACTTTGTACGCTGGCTATCGAACTGAAGAAAAAGAGAAAAGTTATTTTGAAGGATTTTTAAAGCAGTTAGAAAAATTCTCTTTAAAACGAAATGCCTATTATTCTGGCTAAAACAAATAATTTAGCCTAAGTGTTAAAAAGGTGCTTAATTGCACCTTTTTTATATCGACTTCTTATTTACCAATAAATAAAGAGAGTAAGCCTGCTGCAATAAGAGGGCCGACTGGTACACCACGGAGTAAAGCTACACCAGCAACCGTACCAATGAGTAAGCCTGCAACAACATCAGGTTGGCTCGACATTAGTTTGACGCCACGACCACCCAACCAAGCGACTAATAGGCCAATTGCGATAGCTAAAAGCGACTTAAAACTAACAAATGACTTTAAAATAGTTTCTCCACTGAGCTTCCCACTGGCAATGGGAGTAAGTACGCCAATCGTTAAAATAAGAATTCCTAAATTAAGACCGTGAGCTTGAATATAGGGGAAAAACTCGTTTAATGGCGTAATTTTAACGACAATGAGCACACCGGCTGCAATCGTTACAGCTGCATTTTGACTTAATAAGCCGCAGATCAACAGAACGAGTAGAACAACTAAATTAACATCAAATTGGGCAAGCATGGGGAGTGCAGAGGAAGTAAATAAATGGAATTGTATAATATTTAAGACCAGTAATGTGAACGCTTTAAAAGATATAGCCGATTTCAGATCTTATTTTTAATAAAAATTCACTGTATATCGCTCAATGATAAAGAGTTTTAATTTCTGGTTACGCTTGGAAACAATGTTATATAAATTAACAAGTTAAAAATTTTATTTTTTTAAAGTTGTGATATAAAAATAGTCATTACTCATGAGTACAGGATAATTGTATGGATATTATAGATATCAAAATTAAAGATCAGTTTGATCAGATTCATGATGCAAAAGCGCAACTAAAGAAAAATTTAGTGGAACATGAAAATGAATCGTTAAAGCTGAGCCAGCGTATTGAACATATTATTGTTGATAATGAAATAATTTTGCCTACTACCGAATTATTATTTGAAAGTGAACAAAACGAAAATATTTATCGGGTAGTTGAATAGTAGAAAGCGAGTAGAACCAAGTAGATGCAAAGAGCTGCTCGTAGTGTTTAATAAAAAGTGGAAACTACGTTAAAATAACAGCTTAGTTCTAATGAGAAAACTTCATGCTGCTGGAAAAAATTTTACAATCACAAGGGTTTGGTTCACGTAAATATTGTCAGCAGTTAATAAAAAACGGATCTGTAAGTATTGATGGGGAGGTTGCAGATGATCTTAAAAAGCAATTCTCTCCTGAAAATTTAGAGTTTTCTCTTTTTGGGCAAACTTATCAATATCGAGAAAAGGTTTATATTGCTTTAAAAAAGCCAAAAGGTTTTGAATGTTCACATCAGCCCCACCATCATCAAAGCGTATTTAGCCTTTTACCAGAAATCATGATTCAACGTGGTGTGCAAGCTATTGGCCGTTTAGATCAAGATACAACAGGCTTACTTTTACTTACTGATGATGGTAAATATCTTCAAGCTTTAACTCATCCCCGTAAACATGTTCCAAAGGTTTATCATGTTACGACCATCGATCCTGTCACGCCTGAGCAAATTGAAATGTTAGGTCAAGGTGTGAGCTTGCATCAAGAAAAAGGTGTCTTTGCTGCAACGGATGTAGAGATATTAGAAACTCATCAATTAACTATGACCATTCATCAAGGTGTTTATCACCAAGTCAAAAGAATGATTGCTGCTGTAGGAAATAAAGTAGAAGCATTACATCGCCATCAAGTAGGTCAATTGGTTTTACCGGAAATAGCAGATGGAGAATGGATTTATTTATCTAAAGAGCAAAAACATCTCGCTCAAAATCTTACTTAAGAAAGCAATGGAAAGTTTGGAACTCACTATCTCGAATGAATCCCATTTTTTCATATAAGCGATGAGATTCATGGTTGTTGCCTTGAGTTTCCAAACTAATCCGCAAAGCATTCTCTTGTTTTGCAAATAAGATTGCTGTATCGATTAGCTGTTTAGCCGAACCCTGACGACGGAAAACGGGCGTAACATATACATCATCTAAGATATAGTAAGTTGAGCAAGCAACTGAAGAAAAACCTAAATAGAGTAAAATAAAACCTGTGATTTTATCGTCTTTAATATGAATGAAGAACACACTTTCTCTATTCTCAAAACGCTGTTTGAGAAAGTGAAATGATTCATTAAAATTAGAAGAGGCCCCATAAAATTGGCGGTATTCATCAAATAAAACGGCGAGTTGCTCTAAATCTTCAAAAGTCGCTCGTCTAACGATCATTTGGCGCTCCTTGTAATTTATCATTATGTTTTTACAAAGAGAGCATAACGAAAAAAAGAGCTTTTTGACGTTAAAACTTGTTTATAAATGCAACAGTGTTAAATTTTGTCGCTTTCACCAAGAAGAGCATTTAATTCTTCAAATAAATCTTCATGGTCATCATCTTCAGCTAACGTTGATGGATTTTGGTTCAATGAAGATGCTTTGGCTTTTCTCAGCTTTAATAATTGTTCCATATTGATCGTCTGATTTTCGATCGCAAACGGAATAGATTTAGTTAATACGACCTGTTTAAAAAAAAGTCGTACCGCTTGGGCAGGGGTAATTCCCAATTGTTTAAAAACAGCGAAAGCCTGCTTTTTCTCTTGGGAGTCAAGTCGAACCTGATAAACTTCTGTTTTTCGCATGAATAATAAAACCAAATGATTTTAATTTTTAGGAATTTATTTTAAACCATCGCAATGTAATTTCAATGCTTTTTGGCATAAAAAATAATCTTTTTGTAATTACGGTTACATTACAATGTCAATTCAAACTCAGATTTAAAAGACATTCCCTCTTTTGTTAGTGGATCTATAAATGAAATATGCTTAGCCAGAAGCTGTAAGGGTTCTGAGAAATCATCTTCAGCCTTGTGCTGAACTATCGGATAAAACGGATCATTTTTAATCGGAATTTCTAAATAGCTAAGATGTACACGAAGTTGATGTTGCTTACCTGTTGTCGGTGTTAAACGATATTTTGCCCAAGTTTGATTGTGTTCGATAAGCTCAATATAGGTTTGGGTATTTGCTTTAGCATTTGCCACAACTTGCATGGTGTAAAAAGGAGTACCTTTATCTAAATGCAAATGTAATGTTTGGGGAAGTTTTAATTCTTTTTTATACGGTGCGATAGCATGATAAATTTTATTGACTTGGCGCTCTGCAAATAACTGTTGGTAAGCACCACGCGACTCAACCCGTTTGCAAAATAGAACAACGCCAGCAGTTTCACGGTCTAATCGATGTATGGGCGTTAAAAATTCATTGTCTGTTTGCTTTTTTAGTCGGACTAAAAGCGTTTCTTGAACATATTGTCCAGTCGGGCTAATCGTTAGAAAATGGGGTTTATCGACCACAAGTAAATCATCATTTTCAAATAAAATCCGATGTTCGAAAGGAACATGTGGTTCGTAGGCCAGAAATCGATAATAAAAAATATGCGTATTGCTTTGATATGGACTATCTAATGTTAATTTTTGTCCATTAGCCCCATAAATAAGCCCATCTTGAAAGCGTTGTTGCCACTCTTGCACTTTAATATGTTGGAAATGTTGGCATAGATACTCATAAATAGTTTGAGTATTTGTTTGTGCAGGAAGATAGACTTGGCTTGCGCTTACACCATCAATCATAGGTGGCAAAAAATCGTTCGGACTAGACATAAAAAAGTGTAAATATGTAAGAGAATTGATATAAAAAAAGCCAACTTCTAGGGCTTGAGTAGGCTTTTAAGGCAGGGCAATGTTATCATATCGATTATTTCGAATCATGTTATGTGTGCTATGTCGTATTCATTGAAATTGGTCTTAAATCATGAAGAAGATACTGAGCGTTTAGCTCAAGCTTTGGCGCAGCATGTGCAGTCGGGTGTGATTTATTTAATTGGAGATTTAGGTGCGGGTAAAACCACACTTACGCGCTATTTCTTACATGCTTTGGGTCACAAAGGCTCTGTTAAAAGCCCAACCTATACACTCGTTGAGCCATATAAAATTAATGATAAAGAAATTTTTCATTTTGACTTATACCGTTTGAACGACCCCTACGAGCTTGAATTAATGGGAATCCGTGATTATTTAGATATCACAGATGCATTATTTTTATTTGAATGGCCTTCAAAAGGTGGCGATGAAATTCCAGAAGCCGATATCATTATTGATATTCAAAAGTCAGATGATGAGTTGAGCCGTTTAGTAACCTTAACTTTACCCACAGAACATTTGTATCAGACTTTGCAGGAACAGCTTCATGACTGATGAAAAGCTAACACAACGTCGTATCCATACATTAGACGCAGCGTTAGCCAACCAGATTGCTGCTGGTGAGGTGATTGAGCGTCCTTCATCTGTTGTTAAAGAATTATTAGAAAACTCCATTGATGCGGGTGCAACTGAGCTGATTGTGCGGATTGCTCAAGGTGGTTCGACCCTAATCGAAATTATTGATAATGGGCATGGCATTCATTCTGAAGATTTAGCATTAGCGGTCATGCGTCATGCCACAAGTAAAATTAAAACGGCAGAAGATTTACACGCTATTGTAAGTTTAGGATTTCGTGGGGAAGCACTTGCTTCGATCGCTGCTGTTTCAAGATTGACATTGACCAGTAGCCAAGATGAAAATGGTATTGGCCATCAGGTTGAAGTAAACGGTACAGCATTTGATCATCAAGAAGTACAAGCTGTTGCTGCTCAAAAGGGAACCCATATCCGTGTTCAGGACTTATTTTTTAATGTTCCTGCACGCCGTAAATTCTTAAAAAAACCAACCACTGAATTTGGTCATATTGAAGAGATTGTTCGTCGTCTGGCCCTAACACATTTCGATATACGTTTTGTGCTTGAGCATAATGATAATATTAGAATTAATTTACCTATAGCGGATAGCGGCGAGCTTCGTTTTCAGCGGGTACAGCAATTATTAGGTTCGCAATTCGTACAAAATGCATATTGGATGGATGCTGAAAGTATTAGCATGCGTTTATCGGGGTGGCTTGGCCATCCTTCTGATGCACGTGCGCAGCCTGATATGCAATATGTCTATGTAAATGGGCGTATTGTCAAAGATAAAACAATTTCGCATGCGTTACGCATGGCATATGACGGTATTTTACATGGTCATCAACATTCATCTTATCTACTTTTCTTAGAAGTCGATCCTGAAAATATTGATGTCAATGTTCACCCTACAAAACATGAAATTCGTTTTTTAAATCAGAGAGAAGTGCATGAGTTTGTAAGACATTATGCAAAAGAAACTCTGGCACAATTTCAGACAGCAAGCGCTGATTTAGCTCAAGCGATGAAAGTGGATGAAACCTCAGATTATTCAGTACAGCCACAGCCGAAATACCAAGAACAATTTTCATTGCACAGAGCAAATGAAAATTTAAATGCAGATAGTGAGCCACAGTCTCAGCACGCACCAACAGAGTTATTAACCGATTTTAACGCTAGTCGTCCGCAAGCTGTTCACTATGCAGATCAAACACCAAAATATAATGGTTCACCTCAGTTAAATAATGCGTTAAAGACATACTTAGCGCCACTGCGTGATCAACCTGCTAGTTTTTCAGTAAATGAAGATATTGAACCAGTAACAAAAGTCGATGAATTTCCATTAGGTATCGCAATTGCTCAACTTCATGGAATTTATATTTTATCGCAAAATACTGAAGGTCTTATTATTGTTGATATGCATGCAGCGCATGAGCGTATTTTATTACAGCAAATGAAAAATGCTTGGGATAAGCCAGAATTTTGGACGTCTCAGCAGTTACTTATTCCTAAAGTCATTTCTATTAGTCGTATGCAGGCAGTGAGGGTAGAGGAGCTAAAACCTCAACTTGAGCGTTTAGGGCTTGAAATTGATTTGTATGGGGATGAGCAAGTTATTGTTCGCGGTGTGCCTGCCATATTACAAAAAGCTGACTTTGAAAATCTTATTCCTGAACTTTTAAATGATTTAGACCCTAATGATGAAGCACAAGGGTTACTTCAAAAAAGAGATGAGTTATTAGCTGGAATGGCATGCCATGGGGCAGTGCGTGCACATCGACAACTCAGTCTTTCAGAAATGAATGCTTTACTTCGTCAAATGGAACAAACCGAATTTGCGAGCCAATGTAATCATGGGCGGCCAACTTGGCGTGCATTTCCATTATCTCAATTAGATAAATTATTTGCTCGAGGAGAGTAGTTTTACATGTCAAATCAATTGCCCGTCATCAATTTAATGGGACCAACTGCGAGCGGAAAAACCGCTTTGGCATGTGAATTATACGAGCGTGGAAATTTTGAGCTGATTTCTGTTGATTCTGCACTCGTTTACAAAGATATGGATATCGGCACGGCTAAACCAACTCGTGAAGAGCAAGCGCTCTATCCTCATCATTTAATTGATATTATTACTCCTCTTGAAGTTTATTCAGCTGCTCAGTTTGTTGAAGATGCATCTAAGTTAATTGATGACATGCATTCACGTGGAAAGACTCCTATCTTGGTAGGGGGCACAATGTTGTACTTTAAGGCATTGCTAGAAGGTCTATCGAGTAATTTGCCGAGCGCTGATGCCCAAGTTCGCGCAGCAATTGAAGAAAAGGGTTTAAATGAAGGTTGGCAGGCTGTTTATGATGAATTAGTTTCTGTCGATCCTGCCGCGGCTATAAAATTTAATGTGACTGATAAGCAAAGGATTATTCGAGCATTAGAAGTTTATAAGATTACAGGTGAGCCAATTACTAAATTGCAGGCAGAACAACCCAAAAACGTACCATATCGATACATATTTCATAATTATGCTTTACTGCCAGATCGGGTAGAATTACATCAACGCATTGAGCAAAGATTAAGCAAAATGTGGGATATCGGTTTTTTGAGTGAAGTTGAAGCTCTAATTGAAAAATACGATTTAGATGAAAATTTACCCTCAATGCGTTCAGTAGGTTATCGACAAGCACTAGAATTTCTATTAAAAAGTGACTTAAGTCTCAAAAGTAAACGTGAAATGGAGGATAAAGCTTTATTTGCAACACGACAACTTGCCAAACGTCAATATACGTGGTTACGTTCTTTGCAAGAAATACACGATTTTAAAACTTACTTGACGATAAAGCAGGCGAAAGAAGACTTGCGAAACTCTTATGGATAAAGCAAAATTTGCACACTGTCTTTTTATAATTTTTAGTTTAAAAATAAAGATAGTTTTTTTGCGCTGATTTAAAAATTTTTTTTTGGAGTTAAAAATGTCTAAAGGTCAAACTTTACAAGATCCGTTCTTAAATTCTCTCCGTAAAGAACGTATCCCTGTTTCTATTTTCCTTGTTAACGGTATTAAATTACAGGGTCATATTGAATCATTTGACCAATATGTTGTTTTATTAAAAAATACTGTAAGTCAAATGGTTTACAAACACGCGATTTCAACTGTTGTTCCAGCACGTAACCCACGCCCAGCAGGCGCACAAGGTACAGGCTTCCCAGCACAAGGCGGCACACAAGGTGGTTTTGGTGGTCAACCTACTGGTGGCTTCGGTGGCGGTCAAGGCGGTGGCTTTGGTGGTGCTCAAGGTGGCTTCGGTGGCGCTCAAGGCGGCTTCGGCGGTCAAGGCGGCTTCGGCGGTGGTCAAGGTGGCGGCTTCGGCGGTCAAGGTGGCTTCGGTGGTCAAGGCGGTGGTTTCGGTGGTCAAGGCGGCTTCGGTGGTCATCAAGGTGGTTTTGACAACGACACTAAATTTGAAGATGGTCAAGAAGACGAAAATAATCGTTAATTGAAATCTAAAAAAAACCAGTCAGATAATGACTGGTTTTTTTATGCTTATTTAAAAGTTAATTCAAAATATTTAATTCATCGAAGTTAATGATTTGACCATGATGAATAATATATTAAATAAATAGAGTTCTAATCGATGCTATTAATATTAGCTGCTGCTTTAAGTAGCGTTTTGGTATCTATCCTATTAAAAAACTTAAAGAAAAAAGGCTACCAGCCGCTACAAATGATTGCATGGAACTATGCGAGCGCGAGTCTTCTTTGCTTTTGGTGGTTTCAGCCTGATATTCAACATATTTCAATACAAAAAACGCCTTGGTGGTTAATTGTTGCATTAGGATTGATTTTGCCCAGTATTTTTCTGTGTTTAGCTAAATCATTAGAATATGCAGGAATTGTTAAAACTGAGGTTGCACAACGGCTTTCCATCGTACTTTCTTTACTCGCAGCTTATTTCTTTTTTAATGAACAATTTAATGCATTAAAACTATGGGGCATAGGTTTAGGAATTTTTGCTGTTTTACTCGTTCTCTTTGGACAAATGAATACCTCTTCAAATCCTCAATCTCGAAAAGCAATTTTTGCTTTATTAAGTGTTTGGTGTGGATATGCCGCGGTAGACATTCTCTTAAAATATACGAGTAGTTTAGGTCTTCAATTTACACTGACTTTAAACCTTATTTTTATTACATCTTTTATATTATCAATTGCCTATTTATTGGTGCAGAAAACCCAAAAATGGCAGCTTAAAAGCGCTATAGCAGGGTTGATATTAGGTGTACTTAATTTTTTAAATATCGCTTTATATGTAAAAGCTCATATTCTTTTAAAGGATTCGCCTGCGATTGTTTTTGCAAGCATGAATATTCTTGTTGTGTTATTAGGAATTGCAAGTGGCGTTATTTTATATAAAGAAAAATTAAAATGGCCTACCACTTTGGGTATTTTATTTGGGATAAGTGGCGTACTTTGTTTAGCTCGGGCAATGAGTTTGTAGTTCAAGAGAGTTGAATCTCTTGAACTATTCGAATTTTATAAATAGGTAAAAATAACTTCATCTGGTAGGCGTGATTTAGGTAGTTTGGCATTGAAATCGTTTTCACTGCGATAACCTAGAGAAACAATGACTGAACTACGCAGGCCTTTTTCAGTTAAACCTAACTCAGTATTTAAAATATCTTCATCAAACCCGCCCATTGGAGTTGCATCAATTCCTTCTAAGCCAGCAGCAAAAAGTAGTTGCCCCAGAGCAATGAATGTTTGATTTTCCATCCAGCCAAATAAATTTTTCTGTTCATTCCGATAGAACTCAACATAGCCATGGCGAGTATCTTTTTGGCCTAATTTAGCTTTTTCATCTTTAAAACGACCGCTCAAATCATCTTGTTCAAGCAATTGATTTAAGTATTCAGCTGAAATATCTGTTCTTGTACAGAATATAAGTGTGTGTGATGACTCGAGTACCTTGGGAGCGTTGTAGGCATATTTTCCTGTTAAGGCTTTTGCAATTCGTTCTTTAGCTGCAAGATTGTCTGCAACTAAGAAATGCCAAGGCTGTATATTCACTGAAGAAGGGGAAAAACGTAAAATTTCTAATAGTTTATTAATTTTTTCTTGGGGAATTTTCTTTTCAGAATCATACGCTTTTGTGGTATAGCGACTTTTAACAGAATTCAATAGGTCCATAGGTGTGCTCCATATCAATCTTATGGCAATTGAGAGAATTCAATCTTTGCCATCATACGCTATTTTATTCAAAAACATTTCCTATGTAATTTGATAAAGAAATATAATACTCTTATGTAAAGTTTTAGTAATCTATTGAAAATGATTGATTTAATGCCAACAGATGCAAAGAGTAAGCTGCGAGAAATTAGAATTGTTAAAGCCTTTATCATTCTTGTATTTGTATTGAGTCTTCTTATTTTATACATTGAGTATCACGATCATGCACATATAAGCTGGAAATTTATATTTATTGCCAGTATGTGTGTGATTCAAGATTCTGATTTAAATAAAAAAATTAAAGAATTGAAAGTTCAAATAAAAAGTGATTAATTTCTAGCTAATAATTCCAGACAATCAATTCGAGCTGTTGTGTATTTGAAGATGGATCAATTTCCAAAATATAAGCCTGATCTTCACGCCAATCGCCAAGAACAATTCGTTGTTTAGCTTGTACCTGATGAATTGAAGGGCGGTGAGTATGCCCATGAATCAATTTGTCTACATTTGCTAAGGCAGAAATAACAGCTTGTTCATTCACATCCATGATTTCATAGCTTTTTTGCTGTTTATCAGCGGAGCTTCTTTTGCGAAAGCCATTAACAAGCTTTGTACGAAAACTGAGTGGGGTTTGGCGTAAAAGAGCGACTAAGAGTGGATTTCGAATAATTTTTTTAAATCTTTGATAGGAAACGTCGTCTGTGCATAGTGCATCGCCGTGTTCTAGACGATATTGATATCCTGCAATATTGAGGGAATAAATGTCAGGGAGTAAGACGCCATTAAATTTATTGAGGAAAACTTGATTAAGCGCAAAATCACGGTTACCGACTTGAAAATAAACCCGATTTCCTTTGTTGTTAAAGTCTTTTAAGGCCTCAACAATTTCATCGAGCCATGGTGCTGAATAGTCATCTCCAATCCAGGCATTAAACCAGTCACCTAAAATGTAGAGTTGAGTATTTTTATGTTGGTAATGCACCAATAAGTCTAAAAACCCTCGAACGAGTCGAGGGTGTTCAGGTGACAAATGTAAATCTGAGATAAACAGATAAGTCACAGCTTTATCCTAAAATTATTCAGAAATAATTTTAGCAGATTCGATTACAACATTTTCTAAAGGAACGTCAGCGTGGTAACCGCGGTTGCCAGTGCGAACACCTTTGATCGCTTCAACAATGTCTAAACCTTCAACAACTTTACCAAATACAGCATAACCCCAACCTTGAGCAGTTTTAGAGGTATGGTTCAAGAAAGAGTTATTCTTCACGTTGATAAAGAATTGAGCAGATGCTGAGTGAGGAGCTTGAGTACGTGCCATTGCAACTGTACCTTCATCGTTACTTAAACCGTTATCAGCTTCATTTTCAATTGAATCACGTGTCGCTTTTTCTTTGAAGTTTTCATCCATACCGCCACCTTGGATCATGAAACCATCAATGACGCGGTGGAAAATAACGCCGTCATAAAAACCGTCACGTACATATTCTAAAAAGTTTGCTACTGTTTTAGGCGCTTTTTCAGCATTCAGTTCAAGAACAATACGACCTTTATTGGTGTTTAATTCGACTTGAGGAAAACTCATTACATTAATCTCCTAAACATGGGCTTATGACCATGGGTTTTTGGTTGAGAGAAGCATAAGCAAACTGTAAACTACAAGGCAAGTAAAAAACGTTAAAATCTTTGTTAAAAATGAAGATAGCGTTTAAATTTTTCGAAATTTTATCTACAAAGAAGTGATTGATACACTATGAAGCCTAATGATGTTGTCTCGAGCCTGCCAAATAACCCGACACCGAATACTCATGCCTCTGTCGATTCTGTGCAGCAAGAACAACAGGCTGGCTTAGATTTTGTTCGCCAAGTTATTACTGAAGACTTGGCTGCTGGTCGTGCAAAGCAGATCGTAACGCGTTTTCCACCAGAACCAAATGGTTATTTACATATTGGCCATGTAAAAGCGATTTGCTTAAACTTTGGTGTGGCTGAAGAGTTTAATGGTTTATGTAATTTACGTTTTGACGATACAAACCCTGATGCTGAAGAACAAGAGTATGTTGACGGTATTGCTAATGATGTGAAATGGCTTGGTTTTAACTGGAATGGTGAGCCGCGCTATGCATCGGGTTATTTTGATCAATTATATGCATGGGCTGTTCAACTCATTGAGCAAGGCGATGCTTATGTAGATTTACAATCTCCAGAAGAAATTAAGTTAAACCGCGGTAATTTTGTTGAACCTGGTAAAAATTCACCATACCGTGATTCATCTGTTGAAGAGAACCTCGCGCGTTTTGAAAAAATGCGTAGTGGCGAATTTAAAGAGGGTGGAGCTGTTTTACGTGCCAAAATTGATATGGCAAGCCCAAATGTACACATGCGTGACCCAATTTTATATCGCGTATTGCATTCAGAACATCACCAGACAGGTGATAAATGGAAAATCTATCCAATGTATGACTATGCTCATCCATTGTCTGATGCGATCGAGGGGATTACTCATTCGCTTTGTACATTAGAGTTCCAAGATCATCGTCCGTTTTATGACTGGATTGTAGAAAAAGTAAAATCTCAAGCGGTTCCACATCAGTATGAATCTTCACGTTTAAACGTGGATTACACCATTACATCAAAACGTAAATTACGTAAATTGGTGGAAGGTGGTCATGTGAATGGTTGGGATGACCCACGTATGCCAACAGTAGTGGGAATGCGTCGTCGAGGTTTTACACCAGAAGGTTTACGCGATTTCTGTAAGCGTGTTGGTGTGTCAAAAACTGATGGTATTGTAGATGTTGCAATGCTTGAGTTCTGTATTCGTCAATCTTTAGAAAATACAGCTGCGCGTGGTATGGCTGTTTTAAGTCCACTTAAAGTGACTTTAACCAATTTGCCAGAAGATATGGATCTTAACCACGCTCGCCATCCAAACGTGGATATGGGTGACCGTGTGATTCCTTTAACTAAGGAAATCTATATTGATCGTAAAGACTTCGAAGAAGTACCACCGAAAGGTTTTAAACGTTTAATTCCTGATGGTGAAGTGCGTTTACGCCATGCTTACGTTATTAAATGTGATGAAGTCATTAAAGATGCTAATGGTGAAGTGGTTGAGCTGAAATGTTCGATTGACCCTGAAACTTTGGGTAAAAATCCTGAAGGTCGTAAAGTTAAGGGCGTAATTCACTGGGTATCTGCGACTAAAGGTATTCCTGCTGAAGTACGTATTTATGATCGTTTGTTCACAGAAGCAGATCCTGAAACAGGTGATGATTTCTTGGCAAACTTAAATCCAGATTCGATGAAAGTGTTAGAAGCTGTCATTGAACCTGCTTTGGCACAAGCGAGTCCTGAAGATCGTTTCCAGTTTGAACGTGAGGGTTATTTTGTTGCTGATCAACATGATCATTCACCTGAAAAACCAGTGTTTAACCGCATTCTCGATTTGAAAGATAGCTTTAAGCCTGAGAAAAAGTAAAACGCTTAAAATGTTTTTGAGCAAATAGTAGATATAAAAAAAGCCCAACTCAGTTGGGCTTTTTTTATATCTATTTTCTTACATATATTATTCTTTATTATGCTTTGGCAAATAAGCTAAGCCGGGTT
>NZ_JRVL01000040.1:0-31296 GCF_054823985.1 Acinetobacter sp. GN11
ATATTTTGGCTACATAGCCCTTCAAAACCAATTCATTCACTGAAAGCTAGTTTTAAAAATTTTAACACCAAGCTCCACCAAATTATGAAAACAAATCGTTCAACATTCTGATTAAAGCTCTAAATTTAAGATAAAATCTTAAAAAAGACGGCTTCATTCTTTAATTAATTAAAAAGCCAAAGCATAAAAAACGCCCTAGAAAGGACGTTATTTACTATTTCTTCTAATAAATTAATTTGGCGTATGATACATCAAGTATAATTCATTCAAATTATCTGGAATTTCTTCTGCCAGTTCATCCATTAACTGTCCATTGCGACGGAAAGATTCCATCTGTGGATCTTCTTCATCAATTCCACTAAATACCATCATTGGTAAAGTTAAATCAATTAATTGTTCTTCATGTTCAGGGGCAAACCATGCCTCTTCATTTAAGAACATTGCATCAACAAATCCCACACTCCAGTCACCTAAGCTAGATTCAACATCAGCTTCTTCAATTTCAAATGGAAATGCAATTCCATTTTCGTTTGCTAAATCTTGTCGAATTGACTCTAACCACGCCTTGATTTGCTGAATAATTTCAGCAGGAACCTTCTTATGGTTATTATCAAATAGCTCATCTAACCAACGGTCAAACTGAGGGCCTACTGCAATTGCACACAGAAAACCATGAGTTGCAGCGAAATCTAGACCATACTCATTGTGGTCTCCATCTAGATATTCACTTAATTGGTCTAAATCTAACGCACTCATTGTGTTACCTGACTATAAAAAAGAAATCTACGATAGCATAGCATTTAAGCTGACGATGCCCTATTCAGATTTGATTAGTCTTCATCATCAAGATCATCATCGTCTAAATCATAATCAAAATCTTTCAACTCACGCTCTAAACGGCGTTGAGCTAATAGATCATCGATTAATCTACGTTTTTCTAATGATTCTTTCGCAGTGATTTTGCCTGATGACTCATCAAAACCGACATCATCATCATCACCGTAGCTATCATCTAGTTCAAAATCTGTAGAAGACACTAAAACTACCTCTAATGAAAAAATGTGAATGGGTCTAGCCGCTATTTATCTCTCTTACAGAACCATGTCAAGTTTTATTTATATTTTTTTCATTAAACTGCATATTTGTACTTTTTTTCACCCAAAAAATTGTGTATTTATAAAACTGAACTATTTTTCTCATCAAGAAAAAATTCTATGATCTTTTCTATGATTTAAGCTTGAAAAAAATGATTTTAGCCCAATATTCAAAAAACAGACGTGAATTCAAAGATATTTTTTATTTAACGGTTACCGATCAAATCCAAAATATTTCAAGTAAATTGTGCTATCATGCACGGTTTTTCACTGCCACAGATTCAACGAAGAGTAAGCAAAGATGAGCGATATGCATTCCCCTACTTCTCAAGTAGCGGCTCTGATTAGCCGAGGCAAAGAACAAGGTTACTTAACTTACGCTGAGGTTAACGATCATCTGCCGGACTCGATTACTGAAAGCGAACAGATTGAAGACATTATTCAAATGCTTCAAGACGTTGGTATTCCTGTACACGAGCGTGCACCTGAATCTGACGATACCATGTTCGGTGAGTCAACTGACACAGCTGATGAAGTTGCTGAAGAAGAAGCTGCTGCCGTACTTGCATCGGTTGAAAATGAGCCTGGACGTACGACAGACCCTGTACGTATGTACATGCGTGAAATGGGTACAGTTGAACTATTAACCCGTGAAGGTGAAATCAGCATTGCAAAACGTATTGAAGAAGGGATTCGTGATGTCCTTAATTCAATTGCGTACTGGCCAAATGCTGTTGAAGTTGTATTAAAAGAATATAATGATTTCTTGACTGGCGAACGTCGCCTTGCCGATATTTTATCTGGCTATCTTGATCCTGAAACTGACGAAGAGATTCCTGAAGTTCTAGAAGAAGAAACAGAACTTGAGGAAGAAGAAGCGCCAGCTACGCCAGCAAAAGAAGTTAAGCTCGACGACGATGAAGAAGATGAAGAGTCAGAAAGCGATGACGACTCTGAAGGTGAATCTGGTCCAGACCCTGAAGTTGCAAAAGTTCGTTTTAATGAACTTGAAGCTGCATGGACTAAAACAAAAGCTATTATTGCGAAACATGGTCGTAACAGCCCAGAAGCTGAGGAAGCATTAGAAGCTTTAGCTACTGTGTTCATGATGTTTAAATTTACACCACGTTTATTTGACATCATCTCTGAAATGATTCGTGGTACACATGAGCAAATTCGCGCCAACGAACGTGAAGTTATGCGTTATGCAGTACGTCGTGGCCGTATGGATCGTACTCAATTCCGTACATCTTTCCCTAAGCAAGAATCTAATCCAGCTTGGTTAGATGAACAGATTGCTAAAGCTCCTGCTGAAATCAAGGCGCATTTAGAAAAGGTTCGTCCGGATGTTTTAGCATTCCAGCAAAAGATTGCAGATATTGAGAAAGAACTTAATTTAAGCGTTGCTGAAATTAAAGATATTTCTAAACGTATGGCGATTGGCGAAGCGAAAGCGCGTCGTGCTAAAAAAGAAATGGTAGAAGCCAACCTTCGTTTGGTAATTTCGATTGCGAAAAAATATACCAACCGTGGTTTACAGTTCCTTGACTTGATTCAAGAAGGGAACATTGGTTTGATGAAAGCTGTAGATAAGTTTGAATATCGTCGTGGTTATAAATTCTCGACTTATGCAACTTGGTGGATTCGTCAGGCGATTACCCGTTCGATTGCCGATCAGGCTCGTACAATTCGTATTCCTGTACATATGATTGAAACGATTAACAAGATCAACCGTGTATCTCGTCAATTGTTACAAGAAATGGGCCGTGAACCGACACCTGAAGAATTAGGTGAACGTTTAGAAATGGACGAAGTTAAGGTTCGTAAAGTACTTAAAATTGCCAAAGAACCGATTTCAATGGAAACACCTATTGGTGATGATGAAGATTCGCATCTTGGTGATTTCATTGAAGATCAAAACATCACTTCTCCAATTGATGCTGCGACTTCAGAAGGCTTAAAAGAAGCAACACGTGAAGTACTTGAAAACTTAACTGAACGTGAAGCAAAAGTATTGAAGATGCGTTTTGGTATTGATATGCCAACCGATCACACACTAGAAGAAGTGGGTAAACAGTTTGACGTAACACGTGAACGTATTCGTCAGATTGAAGCGAAAGCGTTGCGTAAATTGCGCCACCCTTCTCGTTCTGAACACTTGCGTTCTTTCCTTGAAAATGACTAAGTTTTGAAAGCTTGAAATTTCAAAACCAAGCCCCATTTAATAGAAAGAGCTATAAACGCCTGCGATGATGCAGGCGTTTCAAATCATGAGGTAACTTATGTTAGACCGCACTCCATCTCGCGAACTACAAGAACATCTTTGGGTATTTCCGATGGATTATCCAATTAAACTTATTGGCGATGCGGGTGAAGAATTACGTGTTGCTGTACTCGATATTTTGGTAAAACATTTTCCAGACTTCGACCATACAACACTAAAAGTTCAAGAATCTCGCACCGGCAAGTATCATTCTTTAACAGCACAATTACGCTTTGAAGAATTGGAACAAGTTCATGCACTTTATGCTGACTTGGCTGCTTGTCCGCAGATTAGAACTGCGCTTTAATTTTAAGTTCTTCAATCAATACCACAGTTAGACATTCTTACTGTGGTATTTTTTTGGAAATTTTAAAACCAATCTATCGTGAAAAATCATACAAATATTTAGAATTCCTCTTATAAAATCCTTTAAAATTACAAGGTTTTCGGCTTCTATCTTGCAGATATTAACTGGCGCCGCATGAACTAACTTATAGGAATATTTTGTGATGAGCCTTGATAAACCCAACTTGATCATTCGCCAATGGAACGATTTACAAGATTATCAAAGCAAATTTGAAACCATGAAACTCTTAACAAACGAGCGTAATGAAGATACGCCTGATGAGTTATGGTTACTTCAACATCATAATGTATTAACTCAAGGTCAAGCTGGTAAACCAGAACATATCCTAATTTCATCAGACATTCCTATAGTACAAACTGACCGTGGCGGGCAAGTGACTTGGCATGGTCCAGGTCAACTCGTCGCTTACTTCATGTTTGATCTTAATCGTCTAAAATGGAACGTACGCACATTGGTCAGTTTTGCTGAACAATTCATGATAGATGTTTTGAAAAAGTATGGAATTGAAGCTTATGCCAAGCCTGATGCACCTGGAGTATATGTAGATGGCCGCAAGATTGGTTCCTTAGGTTTTAAAATTCGTCGTGGCCGTAGTTACCATGGATTAGCACTCAATCTAGACTGTGCCTTAGAGGGATTCCAGACTATCAATCCTTGCGGCTATGTAGGCTTAGAAATGGTACGTATACAAGATTTAGTGACTCCCTATCCATCATTTGGTCAACTTTGTCAGGACTTTATTGAGTATATTAATAGCACTGGGTACTTTAATGACCCTAAAGTCAAATATGAATAAATCGCTTTGCGATGAAATAAAAATGGATTAGAGTAATTACTCTAAATTTGCTTTCGCATAATTTTAACAAGGGATACGCGAGTGATTTCGACAAAAGCGGTAAAGCCGACTCTGCAACTTGCCTACGTTAAGCTCATGATGGATGTTATTGGTCGTGGCTTAGTCATGGCAAGTCAAGTGGACAATGAAATACAAGAGGAAGTATCTAAATTTCCTGTTCACTTTGTACTTTCAATGAATGTTTTCCCAAATGGACCAGCATTTTTTGCTAGAGTGACAGAAGACAAACAGTTAGAGCTACTTGAAAGAGCTGAAAAAAAACCAGACTTAACGATTACATTCAAACATGTCACTCATGCCTTTTTAGTGTTTTCTTTTCAAGAAAGTACTGCTCAGGCATTTGCCAATGACCGAATGATTGCCGATGGTGATGTATCTGCTGCGATCCGCTTGGTACGCTGCCTAAATAAAATGGAATCTCTTATTTTACCTAAATTGGTTGCTTCCCTAGCAGTCAAAGAATACCCAACCGAACTTACCCTAAAAGAAAAATTCAACGAGGCTGCAAATATTTACTTAAAAGTAGCCAAGTCCTATTTCAAGCGGAGCGCATAACATGGCCAAACCATATTACGAATTTTTTTGTCCTGTAAAAGTCATTGCTGGTAATGCTGCGCTAGAACATATTCCGTTTGAGCTTGCGACTTTAGGCGCAAAACGCCCTCTTATCATTACTGATAAGGGTGTTCGCGCAAATGGGTTATTAAATCCAATTGAAGCTGCATTTAGTACAACTGATGCTGTTATTGGTCATGTTTTTGATGATGTACCACCTGACTCTAGTTTAGAAGTTGTTCGTCTTGCAGCAGAAGCTTATCGCACAAACAAATGTGATGCGATTATTGCTGTAGGTGGCGGTTCAGTTATAGACACATCTAAAGCAACCAACATTTTGGTGTCTGAAGGTGGAAATGACTTATTGCAATATGCAGGGGCTCATAACTTACCGAAACCATTAAAACCATTTTTTGTGATTCCAACAACTTCGGGTACTGGCTCAGAAGTAACGATGGTCGCTGTGGTTTCAGATACTCAAAAGAATGTTAAGTTAGCATTCGCTTCTTATTATTTAATGCCACATGCTGCAATTTTAGATCCACGCATGACGCTTACATTGCCTCCTCATTTAACTGCAATGACAGGTATGGATGCGTTAACGCATTGCGTTGAAGCATATACATGTATGGCTGCCAATCCATTGAGCGATGCTTATGCAAGTGCAGGAATTAAAAAGATCAGTGAAAATCTATTTAATGTCTTAGAAAACCCAAATGATGCTCAAGGCCGTTTAGAGCTAGCACAAGCTTCAACAATGGCAGGTATTGCATTTTCTAACTCAATGGTCGGCCTAGTTCACTCTCTAGGGCACGCTTTAGGTGCTGTTGCCCACCTGCCCCACGGTTTATGCATGAATTTATTCTTACCATATGTGCTTGAATATAATAAACAAGTAAATGGTCAGAAAATTGGTGAGTTATTATTGCCACTCGCTGGTGCAGATATTTATGCACAAACTCCAGCAAGCCAGCGCGCAGATAGAGCAATTACGACTATCTTAGCAATGCGTGATCGCCTATTTACTTTAACAAAGTTACCACGCACTTTACGTGAAACAGGTAAAGTAACTGAAGCACAGCTTGATGAAGTTGCAGAAAAAGCACTAAATGATGGCTCAATTATTTATAACCCGAAAGAAGCAAGCTTAAAAGATATCCGAGATATCTTAGAAAAAGCTTGGTAACTCGATAAGTTAAACTCAAAAAAATCTTATAAAGGTCTGATTTATATATTAAATCAGACCTTTTTTTTATGAATAAGAATTTTTATTCATTATTTTATTTGAAATATGTGGCAAAAAATTTGCTAAAAAATAGATGAAAGTACTGACAATTTATATCAATTTAGGATAGATTGGCGCACTTTATCTGTTTCTGTAGGGGGGATCGTTCGTCTCAAACGATCCTTAACACCAAGCTGATCCTTGATCAACGATTATGAGGATAACGCCGTTGACAAATTTATCTGGGACTAAACCAACAGCTAAGCTTCAAAAGAATCTTGTGCTTTGGCATATTGTTATTATTGGTTTAGCTTACATTCAGCCATTAACGTTATTTGATACTTTTGGTTTAGTGTCAGAACGAAGTGGTGGTCATGTACCAACATCCTACATTTTTGCATTAGTCGCAATCTTATTAACATCGATCAGTTATGGACATATGATTAAGCGCTACCCTTCTTCTGGGTCGGCTTATACGTATGCTCAAAAATCAATTCACCCTAATGTTGGCTTTATGGTGGGTTGGTCTTCTTGGTTAGACTATCTACTGTCACCGCTTGTTAATATTATCTTGGCAGATATTTACCTAAGAGCTCTTTTTCCAGAAGTAAATAACTGGTTATGGGTTATTGGTTTAACAACTCTCATGACTGTTATTAATTTATTTGGTGCACGGTTCGTTGCACGTTTTAACAGTACGATTGTTATTATTCAGCTTGGCGTAATTTTTTATTTTGTTTATCAGGTATATATTTTACTTACCCAAGGTGTATATGCAGATGGAACTTTAAATCCAGATAAAGCGGCATTGTGGTCATTAACTCCTTTTTGGAATGATATGACGTCTGTCAGTTCTTTAATTGCGGGCGCGACCGTACTCTGCTTCTCTTTTACCGGATTTGATGCTTTATCTTCTCTTGCTGAAGAAACAAAAGATGCAGAAAAAACCCTACCAAAAGCCATTTTTTCTACAGCATTACTTGCAGGGATTATTTTCATTGTAAGTACTTACTTCATCCAATTATATTTCCCAAGTAACCCAAACACTTACTTTAATCCTTTAGATGAATCACAACCTGTGATGGTCGCTGCGATTGGTAGTTTGATGTTTAAAACTTTGGTTTTATATTTTGCTGTAGTCGCTGTGATGGCATCAGGTATTTCTGCACATGCGGGTGTATCACGGTTAATGTATGTGATGGGACGCGATGGGGTTATCAACAAGAAATTATTTGGTCATATCAGTCCAAAATTGCACACTCCAACTTATAACATTCTTATTGTTGGTGTAGTTGCTTTATCTGCTGGCTTTTTAGATCTTGAGCATATTGTTAACTTAATTAGTTTTGGTGCTTTAACTGCTTTTAGTTTTGTTAACTTCTCTGTAATTTCTCGCTATGCATTAAGAGATGGCAAAAACAAAACTCTTAAAGACATTATTAATTATATTGCTATACCAACGCTTGGTTTTGCCAGTGTGTTTATGATGTGGTTAGAGATTGATAAGCTTGCCTTACAAATTGGCTTAGCTTGGGCCGTTATTGGTGTAGGTTACCTTGCCTACAAAACCAAAGGCTTCAAATATAATGCTCCGCAACATAACGAGCATGAGTAATAAAAAAGGCGCTTAAAGCGCCTTTTTTATGGTCAAATTAACCGTAAATTTTATTCACAATGCTTTGTACACGTTGAGCATAAAGTTTTGCTGTTTCAAGATCACCCGTTGGAACCTCTTGCGCACTTGCATCAGAAGGTGATTGAACTAAAAGCCCAACTGAACCACCTAAGTTGTTTACATCTTCACGTGTTGCATCTTTCGTATTTGCTGGTGATAAACCAAGGCTCACCCAAATCCCACCATGCTGTGATGCTAAAGTTTGTAATTGGATAAGAGTTACTTGCTTATCCCCATTTAAGCTCGCGCTGTTTGTGAAGCCAGCAAATACTTTATCTTGCCAACCACGTGTAAACCATACTTTTGAAGTTGCATCAGCGAACTTTTTAAACTGCCATGGCGCTGTTCCCATATAAGTAGGCGCACCAAAAACAATCCCCTTTGCATCATTTAATGTCTGCCAATCTTGATCAGTAATATTACCTTCCTGATCAATTTGAACGAGCTGAGCATTAATCTCGTTTGCAAACGTTTCAGCAACAACTTTTGTATGGCCATAACCAGAGAAATATACAACCGCGATATTAGAGTTAGACATGGGAGCAAACCTTTGTTTTATTAAATTCCACTTTATGATATATTTTAGAAACTAGGTGTCAATTAGTTACTAGTTGGTAACTAGGGTAATTTTTCAAAAAATTATAGGTAAATGGTATGAATGAATGTCTAAAATATAATATTTTTCAACAACATTGCCCTGCCCGTCTATTTTTTGAAAAAATTGCAGATAAATGGGTTTTATTGATTTTAAACGTTCTTGAAGAAGAAACTCAACACTTCAATCTGCTCAAAAAGAATATTCAAGGCATTTCCCCTAAAGTCTTATCACAGAAGTTAAAAATGCTGGAAAGAGATGGTTTCATCGAACGTAAAATCCAGAATACATCTCCAATTCGTGTTGATTACTCGCTTACTTCTTTAGGGCAAAATGTAGCTTCAATGGCATTCCAATTAAAGGAATGGGCCGAAACCAATATTGAGCAGGTTTTAGCAGCCCAAATAACTTATGATGAAAAAATACTAGAACAGGCTTAAAGAAATTTAGACAAAAATAAGGCCACAACTGTGGCTTTATTTTTACTTAGAATTAGATAACTTATCCTAAGGTTTTAAAGCCCTGCTGACGCCATGCCTCATAAACAATCACGGCGGTTGCATTAGATAAATTTAAACTTCTTGAATTTTCAGCCATCGGTAAACGGATCCATTGTTCTTGTGGAAACATTAAGCGAACATGCTCAGGCAAACCGCGTGTTTCTGGCCCCATCAATAAAGCCACAGGTCGATTCAAATCAACTGTATGCGGAGTTGCAGAACCTTTCGTAGTGAGTGGAAAAACATGCTCAACACCTTTAGCTTTTAGATCTGCAAGACATAGTTCAATGTTGTCCCAAATCTGCATACGCGCCCATTCATGATAATCAAGGCCAGCTCGCTTGAGCTTTTTATCATCTAACTCAAAACCCAGTGGTTTGATTAAATGTAGCTGTGCGCCCGTATTAGCACATAAACGAATGATATTGCCTGTATTGGCAGGAATTTCAGGCTCGTATAGGACAACATGAATCACAAATTTTCTCGACTTTAATAACCAACAATAAATTCAGATGAACTTATTGCCATTTTAACTGTTCACGTAAACTTACCACTTCACCAATAATGGTTAAAGTCGGCGCTACGACATGATGTTCAGACACTTTAGTCGCAATATCGGCTAATGTTCCAACGATAACTTTTTGTTCTGGTGTAGTTCCTTTAGAGATTAAGGCTACTGGCATATCAGCACGTTGACCATGAGCAATAAGTTGCTCACAAATACGCTCTAAGCCAACCAATCCCATATATAAAACTAAAGTTTGATTTTGATAAACCAGTTCATTCCAAGGGAGTTCAGGTGAACCCTCCTTTAAATGTCCCGTCAAGAAACGAACGCTTTGTGCATAGTCACGATGAGTCAGCGGAATACCCGCATAAGCTGAACAGCCTGATGCCGCGGTTATACCCGGTACAACCTGAAAAGTAACATTCGCCTCAACTAACTCTTGAATCTCTTCACCACCACGCCCAAAGATAAAAGGATCACCACCTTTTAAACGACAAACACGTTTGCCCTTTTTAGCATATTCAACCAGTAAAGCATTGATGCCATCTTGGGGAACAGAGTGATTTGAACGGGCTTTACCGACATAAATTTTAGTCGCATCGCGACGGCAAAGCTCTAAAATCGGTGCAGACACCAAACGATCATAAATTACGATATCTGCTTGCTGCATAAGACGCAATGCTTTTAATGTCAGTAGTTCAGGATCACCGGGGCCAGCCCCTACCAAATAAACTTCACCTTTAGGTGCAGTCCATTCTGTTAATGCTTGCTGAATTAAATCATTTGCTACGTCTAGATTGTCATTAAAAACTTGTTCTTTTAATGGACTAGCATATAAATTTTCCCAAAAGATTCGACGCTCATCTGGGTTGGTAATTTTTTCTTTTACTTGCTTGCGCCATTGACCTGAGAACTCAGCCAACTTACCCATACCATGTGGAACAATCGTTTCTATTTGAGTACGAAGTTGTCTCGATAAAACGGGTGATGCACCATTTGAGGCAACAGAAATGATCAATGGAGAACGATCAATAATCGCTGGAACCATAAAGCGGCAGTGTGGAATATCATCGACACTATTTACCAATAAATTACGCGCTTCACATTGCTCAAAAACTGCTTTGTTCACTTGCGCATCATTAGTGGCAGCAATAACTAATCTGTAAGAGGTATTTAAAAAAATTTCGGCAAAGGTCTCAGCAAAATACTGCCCTCCACTCGCCTGAACCAACTCTAAAAGCTGATCTTCAATTACTGGAGCAATAATATCAATTACGGCTCCAGCTTTGGCTAAAAGATTTGCTTTGCGCAAAGCAATATGCCCACCACCCACAATCAGACAACGTTGCTGTTGCAACTTTAAAGAGATTGGAAAAATATCCACCTTAAACCTCTACATTAATCATCTGATTTGGGTTAAGCAAAAACCGTGCACAATTTAGATGCAAAGCTTAATCAATAAAGGTTAAACCACCCATGTATGGGCGTAATACTTCTGGAATCTCTATAGAACCATCTTCACGTTGGTAATTTTCCATTACAGCAAGCAAAGTACGACCAACTGCAAGACCTGAACCATTTAGTGTATGCACTAATTCCGTCTTCTTTTGATCCATTCTGTAGCGTGCTTTCATACGGCGTGCCTGAAAATCACCCATATTAGAGCAGCTTGAGATTTCACGGTAAGTATTTTGGCTTGGAACCCAAACTTCTAAGTCGTAAGTTTTAATCGCGCCGAAGCCCATATCCCCGCCACAGAGCAAAATTTTGCGGTATGGCAAACCAAGTGCCTGCAAAATGCCTTCAGCATGTGCAGTAAGCTCTTCAAGTGCTTGCATAGAGGTTTCAGGTTTAACGATTTGCACCATTTCAACTTTATCAAACTGATGCTGACGAATTAAACCACGGGTATCACGGCCATAAGAACCTGCTTCACTACGGAAACATGGTGTATGAGCTGCATATTTTAATGGCAAGCGTTCGGTATCAATAATCTCATCACGAACAAAGTTAGTAACTGGAACTTCTGCTGTAGGGATGAGGTAATATTCTTTTTCACCTTGAAGTTTGAACAAATCTTCTTCAAATTTTGGTAACTGACCAGTACCCCGAAGTGAATCAGCATTTACCAAATAAGGCACATAAGCTTCTGTATAGCCATTCTTTAAAGTATGGGTATCAAGCATGAATTGCGTTAAAGCACGTTGTAGGCGCGCTAAAGAACCTTTCAATACGCTAAAACGTGAACCAGTCAATTTAGTAGCAGTTTCAAACTCTAAACCGCCCATCCACTCGCCTAAATCGGTATGATCTTTAATTTCAAAATCAAACTGACGAGGTGTGCCCCATTTTGAGATTTCAACGTTATCATCTTCATTTTTACCAGCAGGAACAGATTCATCTGGCAAGTTAGGGATGCTAAGCGCTTTTTGTTCAATCTCGTTTTGTAGTTCTGACAAAGCAACTTCAGCAGCTTTGATTTCATCACCAATCGCTTGCATACGCGCCATGATTTCAGAAGCATCGCCACCGGATTTTTTAATCTGACCCACTTGTTTTGCACCGGCATTACGTTCTGCCTGCAATTTTTCAGTTTTTGATTGCAAGTCTTTACGGCGAGTTTCTAAAGAAGCCCATTCTTGAACATCTAATTGAACACCACGTTTTGCCAAAGCTGCATTAACAGCTTCAATATTATTTCTGAGTAACTTAGGGTCGATCATAATCAATCATAATATGGGTAAAAAACTGGCTATAGTGTAAGGCCTTCACACTAAAAAATATAGTGATCATCTTCATAACGAATAGCTTTCACACAATTGTTAGAATAGATCATCTATTTTAGAACTTATAGTTTGGCACACTTGGTAAATACTCAGGTTTAATGAATTTACTTGCCTCAAAATACGGCAGGGTTAATTCAGACATTCCTTCAGCATAAGAAGCCAACTCATAAATCGGATAGACAAAAACAATCCCATTTGCGCCATAGTAGAAATTATCACTTAATTGCAGTTTTTCACGGCTGATATTGTGCTCTTGAAGCCAATTTGTATTCGCATCAAAAAGTGCATCAACTAATTGTTTTTCAACATCTGGCTGAATGAGCTCAGCAACAGTAATATGTTTTTTATTTAATAAATCAAAAGTCACGAACTCTTGATGTGACATGCCATGTGCTGCACCAGCAGAATATGAGTAGGTCTGTAATGCAAAAGTCGCAAGATTATAATTTTGCCCTAAATAGCGGACATAAATTGCACTTTGACTCGAACGTGGTTCACCTTCAGGTACATCGACAGGCTGATCAGCTAAATTTGCAAAAGCATTCGGATCTGCTTTCTTTATTCGATTAGTGAAGTAATCATTAATCCACTTCTGATTGGTTTGTACTGTTTGAAAATCATACTCAGTACAACCATCTTCTAAACAAACTTTTGATTTCGGCAACTTTACTGAGATTACTTTTGCCTGAATGACAGGAACACCAGCCTCTTTCGTTTCTTTAACTTTTGCAGTCGAAGCAGCCTGCTCTTCTTTGGCTGCCGACTTTGGTTGGCAACCACTCACAATTGCCATTGCAGCCATTAATGGAAGAATACAAATAATTTTTTTATCGTAAAGTCGCATAATAATCCCCATGAATTTACCTCTATCACTATACAAAGCGTCCGATCGAGGTGGGGTTAAAAAATGTATCTATCTCTCTTATATAAAAAAAGCTACCGTGAAAGGTAGCTTTTTTGAAGAGGCATTAATTATTGGTCAATAACATCTGTGCCTTTTGGTGGCGTAAAGTTAAAGACAGATGCTGGAATTGAAGCATTTACTTTCACGTTCTTAAAGCGCACATAGGTGGTTTGACCTAATGAGTCTTGCAACACCATAAGTGTTGGCGCTTTATTTGCTCCAAAACTAATCGTTAAGCTTTGGAAAGCACCATCTTCTTTTTTAGGGAATAATGTGAAATAGAGTTTTGCTTTATCTGGTTGCGTTACACGATAAGACTTCATGATTTGGTTGGTATTACCAGAGAGTAATAACGCGGGCGTATCTGCAACCTGATCATCTAAGCTTTGGCGTACAGCTTGTTGTAAATCTGGATCATAAATCCAAACTGTTTTCCCGCTCGTTACAATCGTTTGTTTAGAAGGACTTACTGTTTCCCAATAAAATTTCCCCGGACGTTCAACTTTCATTGAGCCTTTAAATGTCTGGTTCATATGCTGAGCACTTAAACTCTTTTTCTGTGCCACAGTTTTTGTATTGGCTTTAGTTGTTTGTTCAAAATCGGCAGTCAAACGCTGTAATCCTGATAACTGATTAACCAGGTTCCCAATTGCCTGTTGCTCCGGTGCTGCTACAGGCGCAGCAAACACTGTAGTACTCATTACAGGAGCAAGCACTGACGCGCTGAGTGTAATAGCACACATAGTTTTACGAAGCATATTCATGTCATCACCTTTTTAGTTGCTGTAAGACAACTTGCCATTTTCCAAAGTTATGAAACTTAGCAAGCTCTTAATTCAAGACTCATCTTAACCGACAAACTCTGTGCTAATCATTGAGAAAATAAGATATTTTGTTATGTTATTCATGTTGTTTGTAGAATTTCATTCATCATGATGAAGATAAGCCAGATTAAATTCCATAAAAAAAGCCCACAAAATGTGGGCTTTTTTTTTAAAGCTAAAACTTATACAGCTTCAACTTTTACGTAGCGACGGCCAAATTGACCTTTCACTTCGAATTTTACTACGCCGTCAGCAGTAGCAAATAAAGTATGGTCACGGCCCATACCAACATTTGCACCAGCGTGGAACTCAGTACCACGTTGACGAACGATGATGTTACCAGCAGTTACAGCTTGACCGCCGTAAACTTTAACACCTAACATTTTTGGGTTTGAATCACGACCGTTCTTCGTCGATCCACCGGCTTTTTTAGTTGCCATGTCTCTTACTCCTCGTGATTAGCCTGAAATACCAGTAATTTTCAACTCAGTGAACCATTGACGGTGACCTTGTTGTTTACGGTAGTGTTTACGACGACGCATTTTGATAATGCGGATTTTGTCGTGACGACCATGACCAACCACTTCTGCAGTTACTTTAGCGCCAGCTACAACTGGAGCACCGATTTGAATGCTGTCACCGTTTACAACCATTAATACATCATCAAATGTAATAGTCGCGCCAGATTCAGCTTTCAATAATTCAACTTTAAGGGTTTCACCCTCAACTACACGGTGCTGTTTACCACCGCTTTGGATTACTGCGTACATAATGTACTCCAATTAGCCCGTGTCGACGTGCCGATAAGGGATATATCGATCTTAAAACGCTCGCCACTGGGGTTATATAAGGCGACAGATTTTAAGTGAAATTTGATCAAACGACAAGTATTTTCTAGTTATCAGTGATGCCTATTCCTCTATTTTTACAAAATCAACAAGCAGCTTAGATTGGAATTTAGCAGTTTTCATTGATTCTGAATGAAAATTAAAATACAGTTCCAGACACAAATTGCGACAAGAACAAGTTGTATTAATGCTGATGTCATTAAATTTATTGTTTTGCCGGAAATATCATGTTTTGCTTAAATAAAGAACAAAGAACGCATAAAGACAATAGAAATGATTAATATCAGCCACTTGTTCACCTGTGCAACACACCTTTAATTGTTACACTAACGCCACTTATCTACCAATACGGGGTTTTTCTTCATATGGTCATCGATTTCAAGCAAGACATTCTTGCGCCTGTTGCCTCAGACTTTGCTGCGATGGATCACTTGATTAATGAAGGAATTAGCTCAAAAGTTGGTTTAGTCATGTCTGTCAGCAAACATGTTGTTGAGGCTGGCGGAAAACGTATGCGCCCAATCATGTGTTTACTCGCTGCTCGTGCATGTGGTCTAGATAACATGGCAAACGCACAGCGTCTGGCTGCAATCATTGAAATGTTGCATACCGCGACATTGGTTCATGATGATGTGGTAGATGAATCTGGGCTTCGTCGTGGTCGACCTACAGCAAATGCGACATGGAACAATCAGACAGCCGTATTAGTCGGTGACTTCCTGATTGCACGTGCTTTCGATTTACTGGTCGATTTAAATAACATGACTTTATTGAAAGACTTTTCAACAGGTACATGTGAAATTGCTGAAGGTGAAGTATTACAACTTCAATCACAGCATCAACCAGATACAACCGAAGAAACTTATTTAAAAATTATTCACGGTAAAACATCTCGTCTATTTGAACTGGCTACAGAAGGCGCTGCTATTCTGGCTGGACAAGAAGCGTATCGTGAACCATTGAGATCATTTGCCGGTCATTTTGGTAATGCATTCCAAATTATTGATGATATTTTAGACTACACTTCAGATGCTGAAACATTAGGTAAAAATATTGGTGATGATTTAATGGAAGGTAAACCGACTTTACCGTTAATTTCTGCATTAGCACACTCAACAGGTGAAGAGCATGCGATTATTCGTCGCAGCATTGCAACTGGCGGAGTGGACCAATTATCTCAGGTCATAGAAATTGTACAGAAATCTGGTGCTTTAGATTATTGCCACCAACGTGCCAAAGAAGAAACAGAAGCAGCACTGCAAGCTTTATCAAACCTACCCGATACACCATATCGTCAGGCTTTGATTAACTTAACTCAGCTTGCGTTACATCGAATACAATAGATATTATTCTGCCTATGCATATAAATTTTTCAGATCATTTTTTAAAAATACAGAAACAGCTTGAGGATACTCAAGCTGTCATTGACGAAAATCTCCTCATTGAGTTAGTCAATGCGATTCGTCCATCCGACCCTCAGGATACGGATGAGATAAAGCAAAAAATACAGGCTTTAATTGAAAGCCTATTACGCACACCTACAGCGCCGCTTCTGCTACAAACTTTTTTATTACGTCTAATTAATCGCTATAAACAAGTCAGCTTATATGCCGATAGCGGAATTTTGTCTTTAGATGGTTTCTGGAACCAACTAGGGCAAAGACTCGGAGCACATTTTTTACCGTTAATTGAAGATGCAAGCCAACTCAAAATATTAATTGGTAGAATTTTCTATTTAGAAAGTGACAAAATCTGGCTCAATAATATTGATGATGAAGATTGGGCAAACCTATTTGGTCTTATTGGTCAAAGCCAAAGTAATGTAGATGAAAAGCTTGTCATTCAAAGTGAAATGATTAAAGCAATTACTGTCTTATCTTATCGAATTAGTGGAATTGGCCTTTACCCCGAATTTATTAATGCTCAACCCGAATTAACTGAATATGAATCGCCATTTTTAGTTCAGAACCGTGAAATTATTGAGTTTATTGAGAAATACAAAAAACAAGAACTTGCTGAACATGAAATTGCGGTGATTTCCCCTCCGGATGCATCACAAGCATTTGTTATGCTGGAACAATGTCGGGATGTGGTTTTAAAAATTCGCCGTGCCACCAAAAGAATTGGCGTCAGCTTAAGTTTGACTTATTTATTGTCATTACTTGAGCAGTGCCTCGACCGAATTGAATTACTGCTTTATTTGGTTGTAGATAACACTAAAGGAAAATATGTCTCTTTAGGGCATCTTATTTCCGATTTAACTAAAGCACACTACAGTGAAAAAAGCGTTCGCTCTTTATTAAGTACGACAAGTGAACTTATTGCCTTTCAAGTGACTGAAAATGCTAGCCGAACAGGTGAACATTATGTAAGTACGGATACCAAAGGTTTCTGGGGCATGTATAAAGCTGCCGCTGGAGCGGGCGTTATTATCGCCTGTATGGCGTCTTTAAAAATTCTTGCCGCAAGAATGACAATGGCTCCGCTCATGCAAGCCTTTACTTTTAGTATGAATTATTCTCTTGGATTCCTTCTAATTCATGTTCTGCATTTTACAGTTGCGACCAAACAACCTGCGATGACTGCTGCGGCCCTCGCTGCAACAGTACAACAACGTAAAGGCTCTAAAACAGCTCAAATTGCAGAATTAGCAGCCCTTATTATTAATATTATTCGAACGCAATTTATTGCTATTTTAGGCAATATTTCAATTGCGATTCCTACTGCCGCGCTCATTACTTTTGCTTGGCAGTTCTATCTTGATGAGCCTTTATTAACTCATACTAAAGCGACTTATTTGCTGCACAGCTTAAATCCCTTTACCTCTTTGGCAGTTCCACATGCAGCCGTAGCCGGAGTTTGCTTATTTTTGTCAGGTCTCATTGCCGGATACTTCGACAACATGGCTGTTTACCGAAAAGTCGGTCCACGGCTAAGAGCACATCGCCGCTTAGCAAACTGGTTTGGGCAAGATCGCTTAAACCGTTTTGCTGAGTATATTGAGCGCAACTTAGGAGCTTTAGCGGGTAACTTCTTATTCGGGATTATGTTAGGAAGTATGGGCACCATAGGCTTTATTTTAGGTTTACCTTTAGATATTCGTCATATTGCCTTTGCCTCAGCTAACTTTATTCAAGGTTTAATGACTATTAACGGCAGCCCAGACATCGGACTGATTATCGTATCCTTTCTAGGCGTGTTATGTATTGGTCTCACCAACTTATTTGTGAGTTTCACTTTAACTATTATTGTGGCATTACGAGCACGTCGAGTTCGCTTCGAACAATGGAAACCTTTAGCCAAGCTGGTAATGACCCATTTTCTGACTCGTCCAAGTGATTTTTTCTGGCCACCAAAACAACCATTAGAACTTGAAGAAAATACGACTACAAATAATGGAAAAAAGGCAGAACACTAACAGTTTTGCTTTGTACACAGAATGTGAATTTCGTCAATTTTGTTGTGATTGTTTTTCCAAATGTTAAAAAATTTTCAAAATGAATTTACGATGATCTATCAGGCTTGAAAAAAAGTGTACTGGCAAGTACACTTTTAACGGCTTTCAGTAGTGGACACTGCTTGAATAAGCAAAGGTACATACATGCCCTATTTATTGCTTCTTATTGGTTGTATTTTTTTAGGATTAGGTGTTCTTGGTCTTTTTGTACCAAGACTTCAGTCTTTGGATCTTCTCAGCGTTCAAATATTGAGTGAATATCGTTCAGATTATCTTAACGCTATTACGATCTTTCTAGCACGGATAGGTGGTATGCCTTTTGTACTTTTTTTATCCTTTCTGGTGTGTATATATCAGGCATGGTATAAAAAATATATTACTGTTATTTTCATTAGCGTGGGAGTTCTTGGCAGTATCACCATGGGTTGGCTGCTCAAGTGGTGTGTTGATCGTCCAAGACCCCCACAGGTATATCATATTGTCGAAAGTTACGGTGCATCGTTCCCAAGTGCACACAGTGTTTATGCATCAACACTGGCTTGTCTGGCAATGATAATGTTATGCCATAAGCCCAACATTAACTCTCCTTATATCATTTTGATTTCTTGCCTTTGGTTTATCTGCATGGGGCTTTCAAGAATATATGCTGGAGTTCATTTTCCAACAGATGTACTCGCCGGTTGGGGCATAGGTTTTATTTGGATTGCACTGCTTTGGCTCTGGTTATTACAAACACAAAGTAGGTTAAGTAAAAAACAAATATATTTTTAGATTTTATCTAACGAGGTGGAACAATGATGTCGGCTAAGCTTTGGGCTCCTGCCCTTACTGCTTGCGCATTAGCAACAAGTATCGCACTTGTTGGTTGTGGCAAAGGCTCCGATGAGAAACAGCAAGCTGCTGCTGCTCAGAAAATGCCGCCTGCTGAAGTAGGTGTTATTGTTGCTCAACCACAAAGTGTTGAACAAAGCGTTGAACTTTCTGGCCGTACTTCAGCATATCAAATTTCTGAAGTTCGTCCTCAAACAAGTGGCGTAATTTTAAAACGCTTGTTTGCTGAAGGAAGCTATGTTCGTGAAGGTCAGGCTCTTTATGAACTAGACTCTCGAACTAACCGTGCAACGCTTGAAAATGCAAAAGCATCTCTTTTACAACAACAGGCAAATCTAGCTTCACTACGTACTAAGCTAAACCGTTATAAGCAACTTGTTTCGAGTAATGCTGTATCTAGACAAGAATATGACGACTTACTTGGTCAGGTTAATGTTGCTGAAGCACAAGTTTCTGCTGCAAAAGCTCAAGTAACGAATGCAAATGTAGATCTTGGTTATTCTACAATTCGCTCACCAATTTCTGGTCAGTCTGGACGTTCTTCTGTAACAGCTGGTGCTTTAGTTACGGCAAATCAAACTGATCCTTTAGTGACGATTCAACAATTAGATCCAATCTATGTTGATATTAACCAGTCTAGTGCCGAGTTATTACGTTTACGCCAACAACTCAGCAAAGGCAGTTTAAACAACAGTAACAACACAAAAGTGAAATTGAAGCTTGAAGATGGTTCGACTTATCCAATCGAAGGACAACTTGCTTTCTCTGATGCTTCTGTAAATCAGGATACAGGAACGATTACTTTACGTGCCGTATTCTCGAACCCGAACCATCTGTTACTTCCGGGTATGTATACAACTGCGCAGATTGTTCAAGGTGTAGTTCCAAATGCTTATCTGATTCCTCAAGCCGCAATTACGCGTTTACCGACAGGTCAAGCTGTAGCAATGCTTGTTAATGCTAAAGGCGCTGTTGAGAGTCGTCCTGTTGAAACCTCTGGTGTTCAAGGACAAAACTGGATTGTGACTAATGGTCTCAAAGCTGGTGAAAAAGTGATTGTTGATGGTGTTGCCAAAGTTAAAGAAGGGCAAGAAGTGTCAGCAAAACCTTACCAAGCTCAACCAGCAAATCCTCAAGGTGCAGCTCCAAATGCGACAAAACCGGCTCAATCAGGTAAACCTCAAGCAGAACAGAAAGCATCTAATGCATAAGGGGTAGATTGAATGGCACAATTTTTTATTCATCGCCCCATTTTTGCGTGGGTGATTGCATTAGTCATTATGTTGGCGGGTATTCTCACGCTCACAAAAATGCCTATTGCACAGTATCCGACGATTGCACCACCGACAGTTACAATTGCTGCAACTTATCCTGGTGCATCGGCTGAGACTGTTGAAAATACTGTAACCCAGATCATTGAACAACAAATGAATGGTCTAGATGGTTTACGTTATATTTCATCTAACAGTGCGGGTAACGGTCAGGCTTCTATTCAATTAAACTTTGAACAAGGTATTGATCCGGATATTGCACAAGTTCAGGTTCAAAACAAACTGCAATCTGCAACTGCGCTTTTGCCTGAAGACGTTCAACGCCAAGGTGTGACAGTTACTAAATCTGGTGCAAGCTTCTTGCAAGTTATTGCATTCTATTCACCAGACAATACCCTGTCAGACTCAGACATTAAAGATTACGTAAACTCGTCAATTAAAGAACCACTTAGCCGTGTTGCTGGTGTTGGTGAGGTACAAGTCTTTGGTGGTTCATACGCAATGCGTATCTGGCTCGACCCTGCAAAATTGACTAATTACCAGTTAACACCAAGTGATATTGCGACTGCTTTACAAGCGCAAAACTCACAAGTTGCTGTAGGTCAGTTAGGTGGTGCACCAGCGGTTCAAGGTCAAGTGCTTAACGCAACAGTAAATGCGCAAAGCTTGTTACAGACACCTGAACAATTTAAAAATATCTTCTTAAAGAACACAGCATCAGGTGCTGAAGTTCGTTTAAAAGATGTTGCTCGTGTAGAGTTAGGTTCTGATAACTACCAGTTCGATTCGAAGTTTAATGGTAAACCTGCTGGTGGTCTTGCAATTAAAATTGCAACTGGTGCTAACGCACTCGACACCGCTGACGCTGTTGAACACCGTTTAGCTGAACTGCGCAAAAACTATCCAACAGGCCTTGCAGATAAACTGGCTTATGACACTACTCCATTTATTCGTCTTTCAATTGAAAGTGTTGTACACACATTAATTGAAGCGGTAATTTTAGTGTTCATTGTTATGTTCTTGTTCTTGCAGAACTGGCGTGCAACGATTATTCCGACACTTGCTGTACCTGTTGTTGTATTAGGTACATTTGCTGTTATTAATATCTTTGGTTTCTCAATTAACACCTTAACCATGTTCGCTATGGTATTGGCAATTGGTCTTCTGGTCGATGACGCCATTGTTGTAGTAGAAAACGTTGAACGTGTGATGAGTGAAGAGCATACCGATCCGGTCACGGCAACTTCACGATCAATGCAACAGATTTCTGGTGCGTTGATTGGTATCACAAGCGTATTGACAGCGGTATTCGTACCAATGGCATTCTTTGGCGGTACGACTGGTGTAATTTACCGTCAATTCTCGATTACCCTTGTAACAGCAATGGTCTTATCGTTAATTGTAGCGTTAACCTTTACCCCTGCACTTTGTGCAACAATTTTAAAACAGCATGATCCTAACAAAGAGCCAAGCAATAATATTTTTGCTCGTTTCTTCAGAGGATTTAACAATGGTTTTGACCGCATGTCGCATAGCTACCAAAATGGTGTTAGCCGCATGCTTAAAGGCAAAATCTTCTCTGGCGTACTTTACGCTGTAGTGATTGGCCTACTCGTGTTCTTGTTCCAAAAACTTCCATCTTCATTCTTACCAGAAGAAGATCAGGGTGTGGTCATGACACTTGTTCAATTACCACCGAATGCAACGCTTGATCGTACGAATAAAGTTGTTGATACCATGACAAACTTCTTCATGAATGAAAAAGATACAGTGGAATCTATTTTCACCGTTTCTGGTTTCTCATTCACAGGTGTTGGTCAAAATGCTGGTATTGGCTTCGTTAAATTGAAAGACTGGAGTGAACGTACTTCACCAGAATCTCAAATTGGTGCGTTAATTCAGCGTGGTATGGCATTAAACATGATCGTCAAAGACGCATCTTACATCATGCCATTACAGCTTCCTGCAATGCCTGAACTCGGTGTAACAGCTGGATTTAACTTGCAACTTAAAGATTCAAGTGGTCAAGGCCATGAGAAACTTATTGCCGCACGTAACACAATTTTAGGTTTGGCTTCACAAGACAAACGTCTTGTAGGGGTACGTCCTAATGGTCAAGAAGATACGCCTCAGTATCAAATTAATGTAGATCAGGCTCAAGCTGGTGCTATGGGCGTTAGCATTGCTGACATTAACAACACTATGCGTATTGCATGGGGTGGCTCATACATTAACGACTTCGTTGACCGTGGTCGTGTGAAAAAAGTTTATGTTCAAGGTGATTCGGATAGCCGCATGATGCCTGAAGACTTAAACAAGTGGTATGTACGTAATAGCAAAGGCGAAATGGTACCGTTCTCTGCATTTGCTACTGGCAAATGGACATATGGTTCTCCTCGTCTTGAACGTTATAACGGCGTGTCATCGGTTAACATTCAAGGTACACCTGCACCTGGCGTGAGCTCTGGTGACTCTATGAAAGCCATGGAAGAAATTATTGCTAAGTTACCATCTATGGGCTTACAAGGTTTCGACTATGAATGGACAGGTTTATCACTTGAAGAACGTGAGTCTGGTGCTCAAGCTCCATTCTTATATGCACTTTCATTGTTAATCGTTTTCCTTTGCTTAGCTGCATTGTACGAAAGCTGGTCTATTCCATTCTCGGTTTTACTTGTAGTACCACTTGGTATTATTGGTGCAATCGTATTGACTTACTTGGGTATGATTATTAAAGGAGATCCAAATCTCTCAAATAACATTTACTTCCAGGTAGCGATGATCGCGGTCATTGGTCTTTCTGCAAAAAATGCGATCTTAATTGTTGAGTTCGCAAAAGAGTTGCAGGAAAAAGGCGAAGACCTACTTGATGCAACTTTACATGCTTCAAAAATGCGTTTACGTCCAATTATCATGACTACCCTTGCCTTCGGTTTTGGTGTACTTCCACTTGCCCTTTCAACAGGTGCCGGTGCAGGAAGTCAGCACTCAGTTGGTTTCGGTGTACTCGGTGGCGTACTCAGTGCAACGTTCTTAGGTATCTTCTTTATCCCTGTATTCTATGTGTGGATTCGTAGTATCTTTAAGTACAAACCAAAAACCATAAACACTCAGGAGCATAAATCGTGATGCAAAAAGTATGGTCTATTTCAGGTCGTAGCATTGCGGTATCTGCACTTGCGCTTGCTTTGTCAGCTTGTCAAAGCATGCGCGGCCCAGAACCAGTCGTGAAAACCGATATTCCAGAAAGCTATGCATATAACAGCGCTTCTGGTACGTCTATTGCTGAACAGGGTTACAAACAGTTCTTTGCTGACTCTCGTTTGCTCGGCGTGATTGATTTGGCGCTTGCCAACAACCGCGACTTACGTACAGCAACGCTCAATATTGAACGTGCCCAACAGCAATATCGAATTACGCAAAACAACCAGCTTCCAACAATCGGAGCAAGTGGTAGTGCAATTCGTCAGGTTTCTCAAAGCCGTGATCCGAATAACCCCTACTCTACTTATCAAGTAGGTTTGGGTGTAACTGCCTATGAACTCGATTTTTGGGGCCGTGTACGTAGCTTAAAAGATGCTGCGTTAGATAGTTATCTTTCAACGCAAAGTGCACGTGATTCGACTCAAATCAGTCTGATCAGCCAAGTTGCTCAAGCATGGTTGAACTACTCTTTCGCAACAGCAAATTTAAAACTTGCTGATCAAACACTTAAAGCACAACAAGACTCTTACAATCTCAACAAAAAACGTTTTGATGTGGGCATCGACAGTGAAGTTCCACTACGTCAGGCACAGATTTCTGTAGAAACTGCGCGTAATGATGTAGCGAACTACAAAACACAAATTGCTCAAGCACAAAACTTGTTGAACTTGTTAGTGGGCCAATCAGTTCCACAAAACTTGTTGCCAAACCAACCTGTAAAACGCATTACTCAACAAAATGTATATACAGCTGGTTTACCGAGTGACTTGCTTAACAACCGTCCAGATGTAAAAGCTGCCGAATATAACTTAAGCGCTGCTGGTGCGAATATTGGTGCTGCAAAAGCACGTTTATTCCCAACCATTAGCTTAACGGGTTCAGCAGGTTACGCATCAACTGACTTAAGTGATCTATTTAAGTCTGGTGGTTTTGTTTGGTCAATTGGTCCAAGCTTAGACTTACCAATCTTTGACTGGGGCACACGTCGTGCCAATGTAAAAATTTCTGAAACCGATCAGAAAATTGCATTGTCTGATTATGAAAAATCAGTTCAGTCTGCGTTCCGCGAAGTTAACGATGCGCTTGCAACTCGTGCCAATATTGGTGAGCGTTTAACAGCTCAACAACGTCTAGTAGAAGCGACTAACCGCAACTACACACTGTCAAATGCCCGCTTCCGTGCTGGTATTGACAGTTACTTGACGGTTCTTGATGCACAACGTTCATCTTATTCAGCAGAACAAGGTTTATTGTTGCTTCAACAAGCTAACTTAAACAACCAAATCGAGTTATACAAAACTCTAGGTGGCGGTTTAAAAGCAAATTCTTCAGATACAGTGGTTAATCAACCATCAAGTGCTGAACTTAAAAAGCAATAAGTTTTAAATAACTTCTCTATAAAAGCTCACTTCGGTGGGCTTTTTTATTGCATCTCATGTGAATATTTCTTATCTTGAAACCTTAAGAGATTTAGATTGATAAAAAATAATGTTACTGAGTAATTTAGAAAGTGTTCCGGGCCACCAGATTTTAAAACAGCTTGATGTTGTTTATGGAAGTACAGTCCGTAGTAAGCATGTTGGCCGTGACTTGATGGCGAGTTTAAAAAATATTGTCGGTGGTGAACTTACAGGTTATACCGAACTATTAGAAGAATCCCGCCAAGAGGCAATGCAACGCATGATCGAGAAAGCCCAGCAACTTGGTGCGAATGCAATTGTTGGTATTCGTTTTTCAACTTCAAATATTGCTCAAGGTGCTTCCGAACTATTTGTATATGGCACGGCAGTTGTCGTACAGCCTCAAGCACCCCATCTACCAGATCCATTTAGTGCATAGGTAGAAAATGGAAAATCTTATTTTTCAGCTTGTTATTTTTCTCATTCTTTTCAGTATTGGTTGGGGTTTTGGGCGCCATATTGAACGAAAACATTTGAAAGAACTTCTAGAAAAAGAGCAACGACTGGCCCATATCAGAATTGATACGAATCGTTTTGCAACGAGTGATCAACTAGGCCACTTTATTAGCAGTAATGTTGTGATTTCTCATGACTACTTTAAATATGTATTGGCATCTATTAAGAATGTTTTGGGTGGTCGACTCACCAGTTATGAAAGTGTAATTGAGCGTGCTCGCCGTGAAGCCATTGTTCGCTTAAAACAACAAGCCTATACCGCAGGAGCTAACCATATTATGGGAGTTCGGCTGAGTACAACCGAACTTGGTATACAGGGAGGAATGGTCGAAGTATTTGCATATGGTACAGCAGTAAAAGATTAGCACTGCCCTACACTAGAAAAATGAATGCGTGGATTGCCAATATTTTTAGTTAAGTGTTGGCAAATTCCGGTAATTTTCCAACTTTCTTGTTGTTTTGCCAAAGTAAAATAATAACGACCAAACGAATGAAAATAATCATTTTCCGAAAAACGATAAATTTGATAATTACATTCTAACCATGCTTGATCTTGTTCAATACGAATCAGAGGATTACTCAAATTGTGCTGTAGCCGTAAATGCGATAAAGCTTGCTGCCGAGAACCTTTATATTCATGACAAGACACGACACATAAAGGCTCTCCCCTAAACTGGAAATAGTCCACCTCAAGTTGATCTGCCAATAACTCATCAAAAGCGTCCCAATTTTTCTGGTCAAAGACCAATTGAAAACGCGTAATGACTTCTAAAACACGGTGATAATCTTGATCCATGGTGAACCTTCTATGCGGGTTTTCCATCAATTTAGCACGGCAAAATCACTTTTTTATTTTACTTTTGTTTTCCGAATCATTTTATAAAGAAGTTTTGGTGACATACGAGAAACGATAACTCCTAGTTTTTCTTTTGTTCCCCCAACAACAATATATTCTTGCCCATGCATTAATGCTTTAACTGCTTGTTGGGCAAATACATCTGCCTCTAAGCCATTCTCGATGGCTTCATCTTGATGACCTTGAGGTTGTCCAGCACCATTTAATGCATTAAAAGAAACATTAGTTTTTACAAAGCCCGGGAAAATAACAGAAACTTCAACGCCTTGATCTGAGACCTCAGCACGTAAACTATTGGCCCACATATGAATTGCAGCTTTAGCAGCCGAGTAGCTTGCACGATACTGAGTACCTAATAAACCTGCCACACTCGACACAAATACAACTCGGCCAGACTTTTGTTTTAGCATGGTCGGAAGCACAGTTTTGGTTAATGCCACCTGCGAGAAATAGTCGACTTCCATTATGGCCCGTTCGGTTGCCATCGTTGTATCTTCAATTAAAGCACGTTGGCTTAAACCTGCATTATTAATGAGCCAGTCAATTCGCCCTTTAGCTTTTAAAATTTGCTTGTAAGCATCTTCAACTTGTTTTTCATCAGTAATATCGGCAACTACAGACAAATGATGCTCTGGGTTTAATAAGCCAACTCGAACCTCTTCTAATTCTTCAAAACGACGCGAGGTCAAAATCACTTCTGCCCCTTGCAAAGCCAACTCACCTGCTAAGGCTTTACCCAGACCAGAAGATGCTCCCGTAATCCATACCACTTTATTTTGCAAAGTATCAAGTTTGGCCATGCTTTATGTTCCTATTATCTTTTTAAATTATGCTGCTTGATGCATGAAGGCCAAAAAGTGGTTGATATAATGAGTTGCTGTGGTCTGATCGACCTGAGTACCTAACTTTTCCAAACGTTTATAGCCCAAATGCGTCGTCATGTTGATCACTCCGTTAAGAGTTTTATCGACAACTAAATTAAATTTTAAACGCTTTTTAGGTTCACGTACTAGGCTTGTTACGCCTAAATCTACAATTTGAATGAGGGTCTCAAAAGCAGCTGCCACACTCTGCATATTCCCATCACGAATTTGCTGCGTAAGGTTTTGAGCTTGTTGTACGAGTTGGAGGGTAACTGGATAGGTAATATAAACTTGCTGCCCCTGTTCTTTCATCAGAGATGTCATATAGTCAACTAAAGGTAAAAGACGCTCATTTCCAAAGAATGAAACTGACCAAGGCATATATTTTCGAAAAGTTTCCAAAACCTGCTGAACCACTTTTTCAGACTCAGCTTGCTGTTTTGGGGACATGGTTGTATTCCCTGACTGTAAAAGTACAGAAAAAACCTGCTCAATAATTTCACAAGAAAGGTCAGACAATACATCCCCTAAAGGTTTTGCCTGACTTTGGCTTACCCCATCATGCAGTTTCTGCCGAATGGTCTCGAATTGGGTATAAGTTGAATCGGAAATTTTCAAAAAAACTTCATAACTCATGAGTAGCATCCTTTTTCAATTCTTTTGTAATTTTTGTGCCGTGTCTCTACACGATTAAATTGTGATCCATCTTTCATAAATCTACCGTTTTTTGAAAAAAATACAAAACCGTTTATCTGTTTTCAGCACATTAATTTCGAGGCATTTTTTTGCTACAATAGGTGCAATTTTTTATGCATATTCGATCTAAGCTACTATGACTGACGCTCAAACCGCTCAAAATATTGCGACCACATACGATCCAACCGAGATCGAAAAGAAGTGGTACCAAACGTGGGAAGAACAAGGTTACTTCAAACCTTCTGGTCACGGTGAATCATTCTGTATCATGATTCCGCCACCAAACGTCACAGGTAGTTTGCACATGGGCCATGGCTTTAACAATGCCATTATGGATGCCCTCACCCGTTATAACCGTATGATGGGTAAAAATACTTTGTGGCAACCGGGTACTGACCACGCTGGTATTGCAACTCAAATGGTTGTTGAGCGTCAACTTGGTTTACAAGGTGTGACTCGTCATGACTTGGGCCGTGAAAAGTTCATCGAAAAAGTTTGGGAATGGAAAGAACAATCTGGCGGCACAATTACGAAACAAATTCGTCGCTTAGGTTCATCTGTAGACTGGTCACGTGAACGCTTCACGATGGACGAAGGTTTATCAAACGCAGTTAAAGAAGTATTCGTTCGTTTACACGAAGACGGTTTAATTTACCGTGGTAAGCGTCTTGTAAACTGGGACCCTAAACTTCAAACTGCTCTTTCTGACCTTGAAGTAGAAAGCAAAGAAGAAAAAGGCTCACTTTGGCACTTTAAATATTTCTTTGAAGATAAATCAGTTAAAACTCAAGATGGCAAAGACTATTTAGTCGTTGCAACGACTCGTCCTGAAACTTTACTGGGTGATACCGCTGTAGCTGTTCACCCTGAAGATGAGCGTTATGCACACCTTGTTGGTAAAAATATTGTATTGCCAATTACTGGTCGTTTAATTCCGATCGTTGCTGACGACTACGTTGAAAAAGACTTCGGTACTGGCTGTGTAAAAATCACGCCTGCTCACGACTTCAATGACTATGACCTAGGTAAACGCAATAGCTTGCCAATCATTAATATCTTCAACAAAAATGCCGAAGTTTTAGGCGAGTTTGAATATATTGCAAAAGCTGGCGAACAAATTTCTAAAACCATTACTGCACCTGCGGAATACGCTGGTTTAGAGCGTTTTGCAGCACGTAAGAAGTTAGTTGCTGAAGCTGAAGCTGAAGGCTGGTTAGATCAAATCCAACCGTATGACTTAAAAGCACCACGTGGCGACCGTTCAGGTGTGATCATTGAGCCATTACTCACTGACCAATGGTACGTAAAAATTGCTCCGCTTGCTGAGCCTGCAATTGAAGCAGTTCAAGATGGTCGCATTAAGTTTGTTCCAGAGCAGTACAGCAACATGTACATGGCGTGGATGCGTGACATTCAAGACTGGTGTATTTCACGTCAGCTTTGGTGGGGTCACCGTATTCCAGCTTGGTACGATGCGAATGGCAACATCTATGTAGGTCGTAACGAAGAAGAAGTACGCGCGAAAAATAACCTCGCTGCTGACGTTGAACTTAAACAAGACGAAGACGTTCTTGATACATGGTTCTCATCTGCACTTTGGACATTCTCAACTTTAGGTTGGACTGGCGACAACAAACAAGACGCAGCAAATGATTTCTTAAAAACCTTCCACCCAACAGATGTATTGGTGACTGGTTTTGACATCATTTTCTTCTGGGTTGCTCGCATGATCATGATGACCCTGCACTTCATGAAAAATGAAGATGGTTCATCTCAAGTTCCATTTAAGACTGTTTACGTTCACGGCTTGGTACGTGATGGTGAAGGTCAAAAAATGTCGAAGTCTAAAGGTAACGTACTTGACCCATTAGATTTGATTGACGGTATTGATTTAGAAAGCTTAGTTGCAAAACGTACGACTGGCCTGATGAACCCGAAAGATGCTGCGAAGATTGAAAAATCAACGCGCAAAGAGTTCCCTGAAGGTATCAATGCGTATGGTACTGACGCAGTTCGTTTCACGTTCTGTGCGCTTGCAAACACTGGTCGTGACATTAAGTTCGACTTAAAACGTGTTGAAGGCTACCGTAACTTCTGTAACAAAATCTGGAACGCGACTCGTTTCGTTCTGATGAATGTTGAAGGTCAAACTGTTGGTCAAGAAGCGCGTCCTGATCTATGGGAACTTCCAGAACAATGGATTATGAGCCGTCTGCAAAAAGCAGAAGCAGCTGTACACCAAGCGTTTGCAACTTACCGTTTAGACCTTGCTGCACAAGCGATTTACGACTTTATCTGGAATGAATACTGTGACTGGTACGTTGAATTAACTAAACCAGTTCTGAATGATCCAGAAGTTGCAGAAGAGCGTAAAGCTGAAGTACGCCGTGTATTGCTTGCAGTGATGGAAGCTTCATTACGCTTGGCTCATCCGTTAATGCCATATTTGACAGAAGAAATCTGGCAAACGCTTGCACCGATGCTTGGTAAAGGCGGTCCAACAATTATGACTGCTCAATACCCTATTCCTGAGCAAGCGAAAATCAATGAACAAGCTGAAGCAGATATGCAATGGCTTCAAGGTTTGATTGGTGCAGTACGTAACATTCGTGGTGAGTTGGGCTTAGGTAATGCGCGCTTATTGCCAGTATTACTTCAAAATACATCTGACGCTGAACGTGAACAAATCATTCGTATTGAAGCATTGTTCAAAGCATTGGCTAAAGTTGAAAGCATTGAATTCTTGAATAAAGACCAAGAACCACCATTGTCTTGCTCTAGCGTTGTTAGCCATGCATCGGTATTTGTACCAATGAAAGGCTTAATTGACCCTAAAGCAGAACTTGCTCGTTTGCAAAAAGACTTGGATAAAATCCAAAAGCAACACGATCAAATTGCGGGTAAACTTGCAAACGAAGGCTTTGTATCTAAAGCACCAGCAGCTGTTGTTGAAGGTGAAAAAGCGAAGCTTGCTGAGTTTGCTGCTCAGTTAGAGAAAGTTAAAGCGAATATGGAGCAAATTGCCGCGCTTTAATCTTTAAATTTCACAATTTAATCTGTAGATTAAGGGGCTGATTATTCAGCCCTTTTCAATATATAATTAGTTAATTTAAATGAAATAATAAAGTAAATTTAATGAGTGGATATAATTTAGACCAAAAATTAGTAATTGGCTTAGCTTCAAGTGCTCTGTTTAATTTAG
>NZ_JRVL01000284.1:0-1512 GCF_054823985.1 Acinetobacter sp. GN11
AAAGGAAATGGTTAATATTTTGGCAAACTGTTAAGGATTTTATTATTTAAGAAGAATGAGTTGAACAACTATTGTACAGAATTAATATAAAAGACATTATTTTTATAAAATATGACCAGCTCAAACATTTAGGCTTGAGCTGGTTGGAAAACTTAGTACTGCCAGAACATACGTTGAATTTCTTTAGCGTCATTAGTCTTGGTAAGAGCTAATGCTGCAAGAAGACGTGCTTTCTGTGGGTTTAAATCATGTGCTGCTACCCAACCATATTTAGAGTCAGGTTGTTCTGCATCACGCAATACAAAACCTTGTGGAACACGTGATGAACGGATAATTTGAATGCCGTTCTTGTCGTGAAGATTTTGTAAAGTTGGTACGATATAGTTCGCAACTGAACCGTTACCAGTACCTGCATGGATAATCGCTTTAGCGCCAGCTTTTGCATATGCTTCATAAGCATCTGGAAGCATAGAGTCTGAACCGTAAACGATTTGTACCAGTGGAAGTGCATCACCTTTAATATTTTCAATATTAAATTCTGAAGCATTGGTAAAACGTTTTACAGACTGTCTGAACCAGTATGGCTTGCCTTCAACTAATGTACCTAAAGCGCCCCATTGGCTAACAAAAGCATTTGTATGAATGTTAATGCCTTTAGTTACATCACGTGCAGCAAAAATAGAGTCGTTCATAAGAACCATAACGCCTTTATTTTTTGCATCATCAGAAGCTGCTAAAGCAACTGCACTATAAAGGTTAAGTGGTCCATCTGCTGAAAGAGCAGTTGAAGGACGCATTGAACCAACAATAACAATCGGTTTATCAGTGTGAACAACCAGATTTAAGAAAAATGCTGTTTCTTCTAAAGTGTCTGTACCGTGAGTAATCACAACACCATTAACAGATGGTTTTTTTACCAGCTCATTTACTTGACGAGCAATTTGTAATAATTCCTTGTCAGTAATACTTTCAGAAGCGACCTGTAATGCCTGAATACCAGTTACATTCGCCAAATCTTTGATTTGTGGAACTGCATTAATTAAGGCATCAACTGGAACTTTTGCAGCTGTGTACGTTGCACTGTTTGCTGAACTTGCGCCAGCACCTGCGATAGTACCGCCAGTGGCAACAACAACTACATTGTTTTTTGCGTAAAGTGGGAGAGAGCAGGCCAATAAGCCCATCGCTAAACCTAAAGATTTAACAGTTTTAGTCAACATCGAAAATATCCTTATGAAGTGACGAAAGTAAAAAAAGTTTGTCGAATATGTCTGCTTTTGCTAAGCAAAATACATACCATGTAAAACATATTCGTAACTTGCTGAATAAGAAGCATCCTTGAATAGCATTTTGTTTCACCAACAATTACTTAGTCATTGCTTTTATTCAGCGTTAATAAATATCATGAATAAAATAAAAAATCTATTAAGTTTTTCTAATTTATCGCGATTTGTTTACTTTTTAATATAACGAAAGCAAATGATTTTTTCATCATTATAAAATAAGAAAATA
>NZ_JRVL01000285.1:0-677 GCF_054823985.1 Acinetobacter sp. GN11
TCGCGGGTTCGAGCCCCGTCCGCTGCGCCATTCTCTTGATTCCCTTGTCTAGAGAATGTAGAGTATAAAGATACATTCGCTATCTTTTCTCATTAAGGGCGCTTAGCTCAGTTGGTAGAGCGTCTGCCTTACAAGCAGAATGTCGGCGGTTCGATCCCGTCAGCGCCCACCATATATGTGACCATACTTTATTTTAAAGTATTGTAGTGCAGCGGTAGTTCAGTTGGTTAGAATACCGGCCTGTCACGCCGGGGGTCGCGGGTTCGAGCCCCGTCCGCTGCGCCACTTTTCAGTTCGGGTTGTGTTTGGAAGATGATTTAAGATGTTAAAGTCTTATATCAAGGAATTAATGAATAATTAGTTTTTCTTCTGGGGCGCTTAGCTCAGTTGGTAGAGCGTCTGCCTTACAAGCAGAATGTCGGCGGTTCGATCCCGTCAGCGCCCACCATTATTTCTTCCAGAAAATTAAACTCTTCTCATATTCAAATCGCTTATTTTCTTATACTTTTAATTTTTATGTAAAATTACTTGTTATATGAACAATTCTAAATTTAATTTTTCTATTGTGAAATTAAAGTGTCGATATCTTTAGATGAATAATTTTTAAATTATTATTTTCATTCGTTGCTTGTCTTATCGTTATATACACTTGAACGACTTGAACGACTTGAACGACT
>NZ_JRVL01000285.1:777-13205 GCF_054823985.1 Acinetobacter sp. GN11
GGAAGATTAAATGGAAGATGCATTCCAAAATCTGAAAGTAATGGTAATTGATGACTCAAAAACCATTCGCCGCACAGCAGAAACTTTATTACAGCGAGAAGGCTGTGAAGTGATTACTGCGGTAGATGGATTTGAAGCTTTGTCCAAAATTGCTGAGGCAAATCCAGATATTGTTTTTGTTGATATCATGATGCCTCGCTTAGATGGTTATCAAACTTGCGCTTTGATTAAAAACTCTCAAAATTATCAGAACATTCCCGTTATCATGCTCTCTAGTAAAGATGGTTTATTTGATCAGGCAAAAGGGCGTGTGGTAGGTTCAGATGAGTACTTAACGAAACCTTTTAGCAAAGATGAATTGTTAAACGCGATTCGTAATCATGTAAGTTCATAATTAAGTAATTTAAGGGCAAAGAAATGGCACGTATTCTTATTGTTGATGACTCACCAACAGAAACTTATCGTTTTAGAGAAATTCTAACCAAGCATGGCTATGATGTACTTGAAGCATCTAATGGTGCAGACGGTGTAACTTTGGCAAAAGCAGAACAGCCTGACTTAGTGTTAATGGATGTTGTTATGCCTGGTGTAAATGGTTTTCAGGCAACACGTCAGATTACCCGCGATGAAGACACTAAGCATATTCCTGTTGTTATTGTGAGTACTAAAGATCAGGCAACTGACCGTGTATGGGGCAAGCGTCAAGGTGCAATCGACTATCTGATTAAACCTATCGAAGAAAAGCAATTGATTGATGTAATTAAACAATTTCTAAATTAACTCATCCATCCATAAAAACATAAATAACGGGGTTATGTGCCCGTTTTATAGGATCGAGTATGGCAGCGAATGGATTTATCGAGTTACTTCGTTTGTCTAAACGGGGTAATAAGAATTACGCTTCAGTTCAAAATGAAGCACAGCGATGGTCAGGGATTGCTTTTGAAATGAGAGGGCAATACTTCGTCGCACCACTTGGGGAAGTGTCAGAAGTTATCTATCCGCCGAAATATACGCCAGTTCCAAATGCTCAAAGTTGGGTGAAGGGTTTGGCGAACATTCGGGGAAGGTTGCTTTCGGTTTCTGATTTGGCTCATTTTATTTCAGGGCAACGAAGTACATTTTCGTCTGCCCAAAAAGTGTTATGTATTAGCCATCACGACCAGTATGTGGGGTTGGTTGTGGATCAGGTCTTGGGGATTCAGCACTTTAATAAAAAAAGTTTTTTTTCTCAAAGCTTAGACTTAGAGGAAAACCTAAAAGATTATTGCCAAGGTTATTTTAACCAACATAACCAGCATTGGCATGTCTTTTTATTTAGTCGTTTATTGCAAAACCCACATTACATGAATGCATCGACAAAATTTATAAACTAATTTTTACGCTGTGAAAAACAGAGTATTTTCTGGGGAGAAGCTATGGGCTTTAAGCTTAAAAAGAAAGGCGGCAATCGTGTTGCGTCCGAAAAATCGGGTCTCAATTTTATTGCAAAAATCCAGTCGGGAATTGAGCAATACGCCAGTTTATTTGGGGAAAGTGAAAAGTCCAAGCCTATCCTTTATGTAGCGTTGTTATGTTTGGTATTTGCTTTAACTTCGCTCGTTTATTTATTTTATAGCGTACCTCGACATAACGAATTAACACGTAGTTTGGGTGAGTTGCGTTTATTATCACAAACAATTTCTAGACAGGCTACAGAAGCAACGGCTTCTGGTTCACCTAAAGCTATGAAAGACTTAGCTGAATCAAATAAACTTTTTGCAGAAAATATCAAAGATGTTGAAAGTATTCATGGTACATCTTCAAAAGAATACAAAAAGGTTGCGGTTCTGTGGAAAGCCTTGTCGTATGACATTAACTTGATCTCGTCACATCAGGACGTAATTAATCAGCTATATAACATGAACATCTCGATTAGTGATTCTATTCCTGAGATTCAAGCTGAATATAACTTGATGGTAGATAAGATGGTTCGCGAAAAAGCACCAAGTAGTCAGGTGATTATTGCTAAGAACCAAGTATTTATTGCAGAACGTATTTTACGTTCTATTAATACCGTTTTGGTTGGTGCAGAAAACTCTCAGACCTCAGCACATGACTTTGGTGTCGATATTGAGACGTTTGGTGTGTATTTAAATGCACAGCTAAACGGAAATGCTGAATTGGGTGTTGCTAGAGTTGAGTCTCCAGAAGTACGTGAATCTTTGGAAGGTATTAAATCTGAATATGATAAAGTTTTAAAATCTGCAGCGGCATCAGTTCTTCAACATACAGATCAGATTGTAAACGTACGTCAGTCATCAGGTGAGATCTTCTCGGAATCTGATGAAATGTTATCTGTATTGACTGATCTTTCTGAGCAAACGCAGTATGGTTGGAAAGCGTTTGCTTTAGTTGCGCTTCTTACATTATCACTTATTGGTTTAATTAGCTCAGTCTTAAAACTTTTATCACTTCGTAGTAAAGCGGATAAACAACGTGTAGCTACCCTGCAAGAAGAGTATGACCGTAACCAAAACGCGATTTTACGTTTACTAGATGAAATTGCCGACTTGGCAGATGGTGACTTGCGTTCATATGCAACGGTATCTGAGGACTTCACAGGAGCGATTGCCGACTCGATTAACTTTGCGATTGACCAATTACGTGATCTTGTATCCCGAATTCATGATACGTCTCAGGAAGTTGCTCGCTATACGCAGGATACACAAAATATTACCAACCAGTTGGCAGAAGCATCCGAGCATCAGGCACAAGAAATTGCCGGCGCGTCAACCGCAATGAATGAAATGGCGCAATCAATTGACCAAGTATCTTCAAATGCATCGGAATCAACCGAGGTAGCAGAACGTTCGGTAGAAATTGCTTCTAATGGCGCACAAGTGGTAAACCGTTCAATTGAAGGTATGGACACGATTCGTGAACAGATTCAGGAAACGTCTAAACGTATTAAACGTTTGGGTGAGTCTTCACAAGAAATTGGTAACATCGTATCGTTAATTAATGACATTGCGGACCAAACAAACATTCTTGCATTAAATGCAGCAATTCAAGCATCTATGGCAGGTGAAGCAGGACGTGGTTTTGCCGTGGTTGCAGATGAAGTACAGCGTCTTGCGGAACGTTCAGCATCGGCAACTAAACAGATCGAAACTCTGGTTAAAACAATTCAGACCGATACTAACGAAGCTGTTATTTCAATGGAACAAACAACAACTGAGGTTGTGCGCGGAGCGAACTTGGCAAAAGATGCGGGTATTGCCTTGGACGAGATTCAAAAAGTATCTGGTGACTTGGCAAACTTAATGGCCAGTATTTCTGATGCAGCAAAACTTCAGTCTGCATCTGCGAGTCATATTGCGACAACCATGACCGTCGTACAAGAAATTACTTCGCAAACGACAACTGCAACATTCGATACAGCGCGTTCTGTTTCTGAATTAGCAAATATGGCAGAGTCATTACGTGAATCGGTAACGGACTTTAAATTACCTGATTAAATTGGGGACGAGGATAGCTGTTTTTATACTAGCTATTCTTCTAAAAAGTATTAACAACACCAGATAAATATTGGGGACACAGTTATTTATCTGGTGTTGACTCTGTCGTTTTTCTCCATTTAGGGGACAAGCAAAAGAAGCCTTTGCTATGAAAGAAATATTAAAAACTTTAACTGAAGCAATGATGCTACCGGAAGATAGCTATTCTCAACAAGATGACGAATTTCTTGATATTTTTGTTGAAGAAATTGAAGAAATTTTTGTTGAATTGCAATCTTTGATTCATGAATGGATGCAATCTAAAAATGTTGCTACGCTGACTGACATCCGTCGCCATTTTCATACCTTAAAAGGTTCAGGGCGAATGATTGCAGCGAAATCCTCTGCTGAGCTTGCTTGGACTGTAGAAGATACGCTTAATCGGGTAATCAATGAGAGTCTCACATTAACTCCTAACATCCAACAATATGTTCAGTTGGTATTTAAGTTCTATTTCTTTAAATTAGTAGATGACTTTAAATCTAAAAAGGAACATGCAGTAGATTTTAGACCTCTTATTTTATTGGGACAACAATTACAACAACAGCAAAGTTTAGAGCCTGCTTTAGAAGAACTTTTATTATTGTCTGATACTCTCACTGCGGAAACTAAGACTGGTTTAGAGGTGGGTGATTTAGAACAGGAATCAGATAATTTAACTCTAGAAACCACTTTAGAAAGTGAACATAACCTTGCTGAAACCTTAGTTTTATTTATGGAAGAAGCGGAAGAGCACTTAGCGACTATCGATCAGTTCTTAGAACAAGAAATACATCAGCATGAGAGTTACAATGCGCTCATCCGTGCATTACATACGTTGCGCGGCAGCTCGGCAATGGCTCAGGTAGAAGCTATTTTTGATGCTAGTACCAAGGTTGAGCATTTATTCAAAATCTTATTACAAGAAGAGCTTTCTTCTCATTCAGAAGAGATATTACTACTTCGTGATTACCGTCAATTTATTCGAAATAGTTTAGACCTATTAGCTGCACATTGCTCTAATGAACAATTAGATTCTAACCTGAAACAATTCAATCAGGTTTGGGATGCTTATATGGAGCAGCATGGTGAGCATTCAAGTCCGCTTACGGCTCCACATGGTCTAGTCTCTCAGCTGTTACAGCTCGATGTTTCAGAATTACTTGATGCAGAGTTAGATTTTGAGAAAGGAATTCGTTCTGAGTTTCCTCACTATCTTGAACGTTTAAGTGGACAAGCTGATGTGCTATTGCAACATACTCAGTCTCAAGCCATGGTTGGTTTATATGAATATACGAACCAGCTGAAAGATAGCTATGACGTATTGCTGGATCGCCCTGATTTATTACAATCAGATTATGTTTTTGAAATTTATCAAAAAGCACATCAACAATTAATTCAGTTATTTGATGCATTAGCTGCGGGTCAAAGAGTTAGCATTATTGAGCAACACCAAAATGTGTTGGAAGAGCTAAAACTATATACCCAACATATTCCAAGCCTTAATTCTGAATCATTAGATACTGATCAGGACGCTGTTGAGTCGTTATTTGGTGCTGATGTAGAACAAATATCACATGAATCTTCAGCATCAATCGAAAGTGTATTAACTGATCATGTAGCAATGAGTCAGAGTGTGCATTTAGATCGCCAGTTCATGTCTACTGAGCATGTAAACCGTTATTTCGATCCAGAACTATTAGATATTTTTCTTGAAGAAGCCGATGAGTTGCTTGAAGGAATGGATACAGATCTTAATATTTGGATTAATGATCAAGAGAACTTCGCTGCGCTTAATAATCTGATGCGTTATTTGCATACCTTAAAAGGTGGCGCAAATATGATTCAGGCAAATTATATTGGTTTAATCGCACATGAATTGGAAAGTATTTATGAGCGTTTAATTCAAAGACAGTTAATTACTTCATCTGCTCTCATTGATTTTATCCGTTTGGTTCAAGATGACTTGGCTGATCGTCTACAAATAGTACGTGAACAACACCTAGATTATGCTGCTTCTCATACTATTCAAGCGCTTAAGAGTGCAGCTAAGGTATATAACTCATTTGGATCTACTGTTAAAGAGACGCAAGCTGAGTCTGAAACAGATGTTATACCGGAATTAACTTTTGAAGTATTACAACAAGAAGCTATAGACAATACTGCATTAAATCTCGATGAGTTAACTTCTAATTTTAAGCAGATTGTTGAGTCTAATATTAGGCTTGTTGAACACACAGAATTACAAGTTTTTGATGCAGAAGGCTATACAGATAGTATCCAAGATGAGGATATTAATTCTGTTGTCGAACAGGCATTTATGGAGGAAGCGGCTGAACTGTTAGAGATGGCCGATCATCTATTAAAGCAATGGTTTGAGCAGCGTACTAATCGTAGTATCTTGCTTCAGCTACAAAGAGCAGTGCACAGCTTGAAAGGTGGTTCCCGTATGCTGGGACTAGAAACCGTACAAGCGATTGCTTATCAACTTGAAAATGCTTTTGAAAAATTTGCACTTTATCATTTTAGCTCAAATATTTATGACAACTTGCTAGAAAGTGCGATTGTTTGGTTAAAAGAGGCAATTTTCAAGCAAAATTATCAACACTTTGATGGTTTACAACAAAGTTTAGAAAATATTCAGTTTATTGAAACTGCAATACAAATTCCAAGTAAATTGACTAGAACTGATCTATTCGGTTCAGAACCTGTCATGAGCTTCGTGCAAGGTGATGGGGCAGAACCACCGCCAATGTTGGGGGCATGGGAACAAGCACAGCATCTTGAACAAAATAATGAGATGATTCGTGTTTCAGCAGATTTAATCGAGAAAATGATTGATTTGTCTGGTGAAAATTCGATTAACCGTTCACGAATTGAAATGGATCTCAGTCAATTTGGCCATACGCTAGTGGAAATGGAATTAGCCATTCAACGACTTGCAGACCAGTTACGTCGAATGGAAGGCGAATTAGAAAGCCAGATTATTGCAAAACACGGTATTGAGCATTCTCGTTATACAGAATTTGATCCTCTAGAGATGGACCAATATTCTTCATTAAATCAATTATCGAAATCACTTGCCGAATCTGCATCGGATTTAGTAGATTTCAAAAATACATTATCCGAAAAAATCAGAGACACCGAAAGTTTGCTGGTACAACAATCACGTATTCAGGCCGAAATTCAAGAAGGGCTAATGCGAACGCGATTAGTACCATTCTCTCGGTTGCTACCTCGTTTACAACGAATTGTGAGACAGACCTCTACGGCATTGGATCGACCAGCAGAGCTTTTTGTTAATAATACCGAAGGTGAGCTAGACCGGACAATGCTAGAGCGTTTGGTTACGCCACTTGAGCACATGCTTCGAAATGCAATTGACCATGGTCTAGAAGATCGCGCACAACGTGAACAAGCGCAAAAACCAGAAACTGGACGCATTGAACTAAATATTAATCGTCAAGGTACGGATGTTGTTGTTACCTTTAAAGATGATGGCCAAGGTATTGATATCGAGAAAGTCCGTCACAAAGCCATCTTGTCTGGTTTGATTAATCCTGAACAAGTGTTAGAACATCAAGATATTTTACAGCTGATTTTCCATCCAGGGTTAAGTACAGCCGATCAAGTCACTCAGATTTCAGGTCGTGGGGTCGGGCTAGATGTCGTACAAAGTGATATTAAAGCTTTGGGCGGACATGTGAGTGTTGACTCTGTTTATGGGCAAGGAACGATCTTTACCATACGTGTTCCAACCACAGTAGCTGTTAGTGATGCCTTAATGGTTAAAGTTGCTGATCAACAATTTGCAATTCCGTTGGCTCAAATTGATCGAATTGTTCGAGTTTCACCAACATCATTAGAACAGTATTTTGGAAGCGCACAAGAATTCTTTGAATTTGAAAATAAACGTTATCCATTACGCTATTTATCTGAGTTTGTTGGTAATCAACCGATTCCACGTTTAAGTGGGATGATGTATTCACTACCAGTATTAATGATTAAGACAAATAATGGACAAACCATTGCATTATTGGTTGATCAGCTTATTGGTTCACGAGCGCAGATTGTAGTTAAGCCAATCGGGCAGCAGTTCTCTAGTATTGGTGCGATTGCAGGCGCAACTATTTTAGGTGATGGTCAAGTTTGTCTAATTTTAGATGGACAAAATATTGCTCGCCAAATTCAGTCTACTCGCCGACATAAGCCACTTAATGAGGGTATCTATAGACAACGCGAGTCTGATGAACGCCGTCTCATTATGATTGTAGATGACTCTGTCACAGTCCGTAAGGTAACGACTCGCTTACTCGAACGTCAGGGCTATGACGTAGTCACAGCAAAAGATGGTATTGATGCAATTGAGCAGCTGGAAAATATTAAACCAGATCTCATGCTACTTGATATTGAAATGCCGCGAATGGATGGCTTTGAGGTACTTAATCTTGTTCGACATCATGATCTACATCAAGATATGCCAGTTATTATGATTACATCAAGAACTGGTGAAAAACACCGTGAACGAGCATTTGCTTTAGGGGTCAACCAATACATGGGTAAACCTTTCCAAGAAGAAGATTTACTTCACAATATTGAAGCTTTTTTCATGACACGTGAAGAGGAACTTGCGTAATGAAGAGTCAGATAAGTACATCATTAATTAGTGAAATGGATCAGCAAGAACTTCAACATTTAATTACTGTTTCAACTGGTTTTATTGATGCATATATTATTGAATGTGATCAGCAAGTTCCGATGCTATTGCCACAAAATATCGTGTTATCAGCGATGGATGTTAAAAATGGTATTCAGCATATTGAATGGCATGACGTAAAGCTTCCAGTCTATTCTGTGCATAATGAAATTGATTCGCGAGCGGTGGCATTAGTTATTGAAAGTGAAGATATCAGCCAACGTTTTGCACTCATCTGTAAATCGATGCCAGCTTCAGTTCGTTTACGTATTTCTGAAGTCGTAGATGAAAATGAAGATACACAAGAAGCTTTGCAGCACCCAACTGTATTTAAATATGTGCGAATGGAGAATCAACGCTACCACGTTCCTAATTTGCAATATATCCAAAACTCGCTTCATCTATAAAAAAAAGGAACTCATTTGAGTTCCTTTTTAATTTCTATTTAGCTAATAAATTTTCTAAAATTTGTTCATAAATATCAGTGAGTGGATCAAGATCATGCACGTCAACATGTTCATTAATTTGATGAATTGTTGCATTAAGAACCCCTAACTCTAATACCTGTGCGCCTGTTGGAGCAATAAAACGTCCGTCAGAAGTACCACCACTGGTTGAAAGCTCGGTTTCCGTGCCTGTTACATTTAAAATAGCAGTTTGAGCCGCATTAACGAGTTCACCCACTGGAGTTAGGAAAGGTAAACCAGACAAATTCCAAACGATTTCATATTGTAAACCGTGTTTATCTAAAATCTCATGAACACGTTGTTTAAGCTGGTCAGCAGTCACTTCTGTTGAATAACGGAAGTTAAAAGTAACTTCTAAAGTACCTGGAATGACATTGGTTGCACCAGTTCCAGAATGAATATTTGAAATCTGAAATGATGTTGCTGGGAAATATTCATTTCCATTATCCCAAACGCTTTGGCATAGCTCTGTTAAAGCAGGTGATGCTTCATGAATGGGGTTAAGTGCTAAATGTGGATAAGCTACATGACCTTGTTTACCTTGGACCTTTAATACTGCATTAAGCGAACCACGACGCCCATTTTTAACAATATCACCTAATTTATGAGTACTTGAAGGTTCACCTACCAAACACCATTTAATTTTTTCGTTACGTTCTTCAAGAGTCTCAATAACCTTGACCGTACCGTTAACAGCAGGGCCTTCTTCATCGGAAGTAATCAGAAATGCGATAGATCCTTTATGGTCTGGGTGTTTTGCTACAAAACGCTCAGATGCGACAATCATAGCTGCCAAAGCTGTCTTCATATCTGCCGAACCGCGACCATATAATTTTCCATTGCGAATTTCTGGTGCAAAAGGGTCTGAATTCCACGATTCTAACTTACCTGTCGGGACGACATCAGTATGACCTGCAAAACAAAATACAGGCTCTTCAGTTCCGCGACGTGCCCAGAGATTATCTACATCACCAAAGCACATTGGTTCAATATGAAAACCAACTTGGCTTAAACGGTCTGCCATGATGGTCTGGCAAGTATGATCGATTGGAGTAACAGAAGGTTGTTGTAAAAGTTCTAGGCTAAGCGAGAGAGTATCTGAATGGTTCATACCGGAAATTGCGTGCTGATCAGGTGAAATATAGTTCGATATAATAGGCGAATCTCTACGTGATGGGTACGTAAAAATAAAAAAACCTTATCGGAACGATAAGGTTTTTTAGTGATAACTCTAACTTACATTTTATCTTGTGTTTTTTCAGCAGTATTCGTTACAGCATCACCTGCTTTAGAAACATCTTTCCCAAAACCCTTAAACGTATTACAGCCTGTTAAAACAACAGCAATCATGACAGAAGCAGCTAAAACTTTTTTCATCATTTTCTCCGTTTAAATTTAATAATGAAGTAAATTTAGATTAAAAAACAAACGTAAAAAGAAACATGACTGTTTAATAGTAAAAACGTTATAAAATGTTTCTGGAAGCTTAAATTTCTTGTTAATTATTTAAATTTCTGCAAGTTGGACTTAAATTTTAAGTGTGAAGGATGTCTAAACATATAAAACAGAATTTCCTGACCATTTTTACAATATAAACCGTCTGTCCACCAATGTGCTGGAGCTGAACTAGGTTGTTTATTTGGACAAAGCCATTCGTGCCTTTCTAATCGATAAAAAGAAGAATGAGGAATTGTGGTACCCCAATATCCCAAACGACGCTTTAAATTTACCCAATCAGGTAGTGACTGCTGCAAATTTAACTCTAGAGGGAGATAAAGTTGTCCCTTTAAAACTGCAAAGCGTTGTTGAATTTCGAAGTTTAAGGCTTCAGGAAATTGAAATTGCTTGTCCGTAAAATGATAAAGCTTTTTACTTAAAGTATCCTGACGGTTTAGGCCAATCCATTGCTCTAAATGTAAATCTGCCTCACCTAGATAATATTTTAAGGCTACTTCCCAATGTTCAATTTCTTGAGTTTCTTTATTTAAAATTAAAAAATCTAGCTCACCTAATGTTTTTGGTCCCTCAATTTTTTGAATACTATGTCCCAATAATTTATAGGAGTGATACTGATCCTCTTGTAACCAAAACCAGAGTAGATGTTCAAAGCGTAGACCTAGACGTGTACTTTTAAGCTGAGATAAAAACTCAATTAAAGGTTCTGGGGTTTGATCGAGCTCTTTTAAACGTGGTAAATAATTTTGAAAATGAGCTTCCCAAAACTCACTTAGATGTAGCTTAAAGTGATGTTGTATATCTAAGCTTTTTGGCAGTTGGCAAAGTAAATTTGGACTAGCAATACAAAAGGCGAGCTGTCGAACTATAGGATGTTGAAATTGAAGCCATGGCTCGAAATAGGAAGTTTTAACTGAGGCAATATTCATACATTTAATACTCGAAGTAATTCATCCTAATTTCATAGCGGATCAACAAAAAATATTAGAAAAACACTTTATACTAACGCTAACAGCAGGTTAAGGTTTCTATATGCGAACATTGTTCTGGCGCACTTTAGTGGTGATTTTTATCACGCTAGGCATTATTGGAGCAATTTTACCAGGTATGCCAACAACAGTGTTTTTGATTCTGGCTGCTTGGGCTGCGTCAAAAGGCTGGCCACAAATGGATAATTGGTTGTTAAATCATCCTAAATATGGTCCAACGCTACGTGATTGGCGAGCCAATGGCACAGTGCCTCGTAAAGCGAAGTGGATTGCAAGCATAATGATGGCGATTAGCGGAGTTATCATGCTATTTACTTCAGCGCCACTTTTAGTCAAGGCTTTTACTGATATTACTATGTTCTTGGTTGCAGTTTGGTTATGGCTACGCCCTGAGCCAAAATAAAAGATTGATAATCTTTTATTTTGGTGCAAGACAAGCAGTGAAACTGCGCGTAGATAATAAAAGAAGATTGATAATCTTTTATTTTCACTGCAAGACAAGCCCTTACAATAATTTTTTAATTAAACTCAATCTATTTGAGTTGATATAAGAGAATAAATTCAATGTCTCAATTTAAGCTCGAAGATGCTGATGTTCTTATCGATTTAGCGAACCAAACATTAACTTTACCTAAATATAATAAGTTTTATGTCATTTCTACAGGAAAGAATGGAATTGGTGAGCAGGAGAATACCGGCAGAACTCCACGCGGATGGCATAGAGTGGCAAAGAAAATTGGTGCCGAGTCTCCACAAAATGCAGTTTTTATTGCACGTAAGCCAACAGGGGAGGTTTATAGCACTGAGTTAGCTGCTCAATATCCTGAGCGAGACTGGATCCTTTCTCGTATTCTTTGGTTAGATGGCTTAGAAGAAGGCTTTAATAAAGGCGAAGGCTACGACACCATGCAACGTTATATCTACATTCATGGGACTCCAGACACGCAACCAATGGGGGTGCCAATGTCACATGGATGCGTTCGAATGCGTAATGAAGAAATCATTGAGCTATTTGATTTAGTGGCTGAAGATGCATTAGTTTATTTATCTGAACAATCTTTGACCTGAGTGCGAGTTTTATCTCTTATTGATTAGCTCTGTAAATGTGGAAAATATTGAAATAAGTGTTTAAATAAAATACAAAAAATTGTTTTTTACTTAATAATGACTTATTTTTAATCATTCATTCGCATTTTTTTAAAAAGAAGTCGAAAAGCGTTTGACACCTGTTAAAGATTCTCTATAATGCACCTCACAAACGATGAAGACGTTAAAGGGCGCTTAGCTCAGTTGGTAGAGCGTC
>NZ_JRVL01000285.1:13305-46788 GCF_054823985.1 Acinetobacter sp. GN11
TGTAATTTGAATTATTTACTAGATAAACGAATTATTTGACTGATTTAAGCATTATAGTCTGAGTTATAAATTAAAAATATTTGCCAAAAATTTTATTAAGAGCTTTGTTTTAGACCGATTAGGCACTTTATTCTCATTAAATTCATCTTACTCGCTTGTGCATAAAGATCTATCTTTATGGACATTATTTATAATTTTTATTAAATTCATTTGTGGCAAGAGCGAATATTTCTTAGATAAAAAAACTGCCATTTTTAATAGCAGTTTTGAAATTAGTTCGTCTTAATATTCTTTTAAAAACCATCCACTTGCAAAAGCAAAGTATTCTCGTAACCAAGAGTTGTAGCGAGTAGCTAAAGGTGTTTCTGCCGCCACCGTATAAACTTGCGTATAACCTTGTTTTTTAGCAATAGCCGCTGCTCGTGGAGTGTGAAAATCACTTGTTACAATAGCTATTGGTTGGTTAAGGGTAATGTTTTGCTGTGCTAATAGGGGCTTACTATTTTTTAAATTAAGCTCAGTACTGGTACTTTTATCTTCAAGTATCATTCGTTCTTTTGCTAAATGATACTTTTGCTCTAGATAACGAGACATCACTAATGCTTCGCTTTCCTTTTCTGAAAAATCCAGACCGCCAGTTAAAATAACTTTTGCTTGAAGCTGTTTTAGGGCAATAGGGGCAGCTGCATCTAAACGTTTTGCAAGAGTTTTGGATGGTTGACCATTTTCAACACCACTACCTAATACGATGATGGCATTTACTGGAGGGAGGTTTTGACTTGTTTCTTTATTCTCTTTAATAAAGTCAAAAAAATAGCCTAAGCTAATTAGCCAGATCCAGAGGCATAACCAGCCGAAACGCCAAAAAGTATGTAAGCGGTAATGATAGAAGAAAAAACGTTCTAAATGATAATAAAATAAAGAATAGAGGCAGAAGAAAGCGCCCAAAATTAAAGGGATAATTGTACCGAGATTAATTTTATTGAGACAAATTAGAACTAGCCCATCTAGAAATAAAATTGAACCAATGATTGCTAGGAAAATACGGATCCACTTACTGACTTGCATTGTGTTTAGAGTTGCAATTTGAATTGCAGACAGTGTATGCAAAATCATTCTGAATGCAATAAAAAACCGAGTAAAGCATTTGCGCTATTACTCGGTTTTTTATTTATTGGCCTTTAATAAACATCACGGCGATAACGGCCTTGTTGTCTTAATTCATCTAGCTGTTCATCACCTAGAATTTCAACAAGCGCTTGGTCGACTCCGCTTGCCATGCCATCAATACTACCGCAGACATAGAGAATAGCACCGCGTTCTATCCAGCTTACTAATTCGGCTGCATTTTGACGGATTACATCTTGAACATATACGCGTTGTTCTTGATCTCTGGAAAATGCTAAATCTAAGCGTTTTAACATTCCTGTTGTTTGCCATGCTTCAATTGTTGATGCATAGAAGAAATCACATGCTCTTTGACGTTCACCAAAGATTAACCAGTTCTCAGTGTAATTATGACGAGTACGCGTGTGTAATAGGCTCATTAAGCCCGCAATTCCGGTGCCGTTACCAATACAAATAATAGGGCGGTTGTCATCAATAAGATGGAATGATTCGTTGGTACGAATACGTAAAGCAATTTCATCATTGACTTGTGTGTGTTGAGTCAGCCATCCAGAACCTAAACCTAAATTTCCAGATGCATCATATTGTTGACGAACAACTAAACGAAGCACTTGCTGGGAAGGAATGCTGGCAATTGAATATTCGCGTGTTGGTAGAGTCGGGAGCTGTTCTAATAAATGATCTACATTAGCAAATGGTTCAATTTCGCCTGTTAAATCTTTATTCCAAAGTGCTTTTTCAATCGAAATCTGTAATGAGTCAACTTTGGTATTTTTTAGAATATGATGCTTCTGCAGAAAATCGTGAATACGTTCAGAGCTATTGCTAGGTTGAATTTCAGCAATATCACCCGCTTGCCATAGTGCTTCGTGCTTTGCATTAAGCTCAATATTATAAGCAGGTTGACCTAAGCTATTTGGGTTGAGTAAGTCACGTTGTTGCAATATCCATGTATCAAAGACTTTTTCTAAATTTACAGCATGCAAATCTAATTTAGTTGCTTTCGCGAGTGCCTGATTCCAGTTTTGAATATCCGATAAGTTTGCATTATCAACTTCAATCGTACTAAAGAGGGCATGAGCACCATTAGTTTTAAGCCAGACATCTACCGCATGTCCAAAACTACAATACGTATCAGGATATTCTCTAGAGCCTAGCGCCAAAACGGCATAGTTCATGTGCTTAAGTTCCAGATCCACTTTTAAAAGCTTTTTAGCAAAGCTTGTAGCGAGATCAGGCGCATCACCAGTACCATAAGTACTGATTACAAATAAAACCTGCTCATGCTGCTCTAAATCAGACTGTGTTAGTTGCTGTACAGGTTTAACCTGAACGGGTTGATGAGCTTCTTGTAAACTTGTCGCTGTACTCCAAGCGAGTTGCTCAGCGACGCCAGTTTGAGTTGCATAGGTAATAAGCCAAGGTTTTGCATTTGGATCAATGTATTGTCCAGCTAAAGACTGACGAGCGGCCTGTGTCAATTTTTTCTGTTTACGACGTTTAAGATAAAGCATCAACCCTGTAGCAAAGAATAAAGGCATTGCCAATGAAGCAAGCATTGCAGCAAATTGATAAATTGGTCCAAAGAAGCTACCACGATGCACGGGTAACATACTGCTCATGATCTTTTGATTAAGCTTTTTATCTTCGTAAAGCTCCATCTTTTCGATATTGCCAGTTTGATAATTATAGATGGCTTGGTTGCGTGCACGTTCGTGTTGTGGCATCGCATCGACAAAGCTTAACTCAATTTTTCCATCATCTTTTTTAGGTAAACTTAATGTTAGGGTCGAATAATCACGTCCGACCTGGCTATTGAAGCCGCTCCATGTTTGATTAAGTGCCGTAATGACCTGAGTATTGTCTAATTGTGGTTCTGCTTTTTTATCATTATTATGGTCAGATCGTTTGCCTTGTTGCATTCCGCGATTTTGAGGAGTAGCGCCATGGCCTTGTGGTTTAGGTTGTTCAACGCCCATCACTTTGAACATGCCACTACGCCACCAGTCATAAGACCAATATAGACCCGTACATGCGAAAAGAAGATAAAAAACAATGACCCATGTACCAACAACAGCATGTAGATCCCAGATGAAATTTCGGCCTTTCAATTTAGGTTTAACAGCGAGCCATTGACGGGCAGAATGCTTTTTAGGCCAGCGTAAATACAATCCACTGAGTACGAAGTAAATTAACATGAGTGCACAGGCACCAGTAATTTGTTTGCCAACTTCACCAGCGGTTAAATTACGATGAATTTGTTGTATGAGTAACAACAACTTTCGGCCTTTAACATCGGGCAGAACTTGAGCGTTATACGGGTTAACCATCATATTGTAGCCACGACGTTCCCCTTCTTTTTCAATATTTACAACAGAAGAAGAGGTGGGGTCCTTGGCAATCGTAATGCTATTAATTTTAGTTTCAGGCTGAGTTGTATTGAAATGTTGATATAGCTGAGCAGGCGTTAATTTTGGTGTGTTTTCAGCTTGAACAACATAACTATCAGAATTCACCCATTTTAAAATCTGTTGGTCATAAGAATAAATTGCACCTGTTACACCCATAATTGATAAGATGAGGCCAGCAGTAATACCCAGAAACCAATGAATTTGAAATAAAATTTTTTTAAACATGGTCGAAAATGTAAATATGATGGAGATCTTGTAACGAAGTATAGCCGAAGATTGAGTAGATAATATGGATTTTGGAGGTAATATTAATTTTCATTATCATTTGTTTTTACTGTACTAAAAAACCTCCATAAGGAGGCTTTCTATAAAATCAAAACTTACAGGGTTTTCGGTTCGCCTACAGATTCTTTTAAGTGAGTGCGAATCGTATTGAACGAGAAGTTTTTAGAATCCATGCGCTTAGGTAAAATATAAGCACCTTGTTGTTCTTGGCCTTTTGGATCTTTTACTTTGAAATTTACCAAAATAAAATCAGGTGCGTTGTACCATTCATAGATATTTTTCCATCCAATTGTACCAACACCTTCTTGATGGCCCATTTGTTGGCGCATCACGATGCCATGAGGCTGTACACCTAAACGAATCCCTTTGATTTCCTGTACCGGAAATTCATTCATTTTGCGTTTAACGTACCATTCTAATCCGTATTTACGACCTAGGTAGTAAAGTACTACAGCGACAATAGCAACCCAGCAAAAAATAGTAGAGTAGTTCTTGATAAGAACAAGGCCTAAAATAGCTAGGACTAAAACTGCACCCATAATCGCCCAAATTTTTGTGCTGATTTTATTGGTGCTGCGCCAGATAAGAAGCTGAGCATTACGTTGTTCAGCTTCTGACACGTCATAGGGAACAGGCTGAAGCGTATAAGCGTATAAAGTTTTCGCGGTCATAGTGCAAATAACAAATTGTAAACTGTTTTAAGTTTAGCACTAATTGGCATAGGTCAGGAAAGGATATTATGCCAATTTAATACTAAATTCCGAGTCAAATTTATAATGATGCAAGCTCACTGGCATCATTATCAAGATCATGACTTAACCGTTGTTTTAACATACTAAATCTGTTCAACACACCAAGCATGAGCGAGAGCTGCTGTAAAATAATGAGTGATTTTTGGTCATTTTCATCATTTTGGCTTAGACGTTGACGAACCGTTTGGAGCATATTTTGTGCTGTAAGATCAGGCATTTCGTCTCTTAATAGAGCACCTTGAATATCATCAAGTGCTTGGTCTAATAGTTTAAGAACAGCTTGATCATGAATGTTTTCTCGATGTGCCCCAAGTGCTGCGATATAACTTAAAAATGTATGGTTTAAACATAAAAATTCAAAAATATCGGATTTACGAGTCGGGTCAAAGTCTGGTTCAGTTGCTAAAGTTGAAATAAGCGAAGCAACTTCAGCATCTGTATTATGCGCAGCTCGACGTACAATTCGGTAATTTAGCGCATGATTACGGCCTTCATGATATTGTTTAACGACTTCAGCTAAATAATTACATTGGGCTTGTAGTGAGCGTCTGATGTTGCGAGGTAAGCGTCGGAATTTCCAGTCAGGCCAAATAAAGGTCACACCAAACCAAGCTAAAGCACATCCCATTAAGGTATCTACAAATCGAGGAATGGCAGCAGCCATCGCTGAACCGTCTAGGTTAAAGTTAATTAATGCCAAAATGGTGATAAAGGCAGTTGCCTGCGCATATTGTTTACTGCGTAATTCAAAAAACAGCACTCCACTTAATATCAACATGAATAGTTGTCCTTCGGTCGAAGGAATTAAGAAGATAATCGCAAGTCCAACGAGAATACCAACTAATGTCCCAACAATTCGTAAACGTAAGCGGCGTTTGGTCGCGTTAAAGTTGGGTTGGCTTACAAATAGGGCTGTAAGCATAATCCAATAGCCATATTCAATATGAGTCATTTGAATAAACACATATCCAATAAACAGAACAATCGAGACGCGAATTGCGTGGCGGAACAGAACAGATTCAGGAGTTAAGTTCTGTTTTATTCGGATGACGATATCATTCCATCCTTGTAAATCATCATCTTTCAGCTGGTTCTCGGCTTGTTTGACTTTATCCGATTGAATGTGTTGTTCAGTTTCCAAGTTGAGTAATTGGGAGTCGATAGATTTTAAATTTTGGTATAAAGCGAAAAGAGCATTCACCCATAAAAGGTCATAATGTTGATCACGACGTAACTTTTCTAAAGAGAGGCGTAGGTTTTCAAAGCTTTGTTTAAACCTTTTATTATGGTTATAAGGTTTACGTTGCAAAATACATTCATTTAACTCTTGGCAAGCTTTGCCTTGAACCGCCAAAATTCGTTGGAATCTAAATAAAATATCACTGTGCTGAAAAATTTTGGCTAATTTTTGATAGTCAATATGAGCTGAGTCAGCACGTTCATGAATATCTTGAGCAACAAAATAATAATGTAAGCTTCGGCGTGTATCTTTTTGCCCACGGTCGCCTTTTAAACGAGTCAATAAAGCTGTTTTTAAGTCATTAAAAATCGTAATTAACTTACCGTTTTCTAACGACAGCTCGATCATACTTTGCTGATAGCTGGCAGGAGTCATATCTACATCAAACAAGTTTGATTTTGCAAAAAGAAAATCACCTAGGGATGCATAAGAAGCAGCCAGTTTGTCTTGTAGTTGTCGAACCGGAAATAATAAAAAGCTAATAGTAGCAATGAGGCCATACCACGCGGCGCCTGCAACTAAAAGGGCAGGTTGGATATACCAATGATCAAAAAGGTGAACACCTAGCATGGTATAGACTGAAACAACTAAACAGCCATAAGAGATGGTTGCGTAACGACGTCCTAATGAGCCTAGTAAAATCCAGCCAATACATGACGCAATTAACCCCAAAGCAAAAGCCATTGGGTAGGGGAAAAGTAGTTGTACAGAAGCTGCGGTAACAAAGAACCCAATATAAGTATAAATCAGGTTCATGATTCGCACGGAAAAGCGATCATCAATATCGCTTAAGCCTGCCGCGACTACACCTAAAGTGAGGGGAATTGTTGCTAATTGATAGCCTAAAAAATAAGGCACGAAAGCAGTTCCTGAAAAGGCTATCAGCATTCGCACGTTATACATAAATGTTGTGTTATAAGTCGCTCTTTTTAGGCGTTTAAACCAAGATTTCAAAGGAAGTCCTTGCTGATCAACCTGAGGATAAAGGATTTGTGTATTTCTACACCAATGTTGCACAAATCATACGATAGACAGTGTAAGCTTGTCTGTATGCAAATGATTGAAAAATGAAATATCGTTATGTCTGAACAAACAGCCCAGCGTCAATACTCTATTGGCTGGATTATGTTGCTCGCTTTACTTACGGCTTTAGGGCCATTATCCATCGATATGTACTTACCTGCTTTGCCACAAATGGCGCATGATTTTGGGGTAAGTACACAAATGGTGGCCAATACACTACCAGCTTACTTTTTTGGCCTAGCTGTTGGGCAGTTGGTTTATGGTCCTCTAAGCGACCGGATTGGTAGAAAAAAACCACTTTATTTTGGTCTCGCGCTTTATGCAGTCGCAAGCTTATTTTGCGTGTTGGCGACAAATGAATGGGGCTTGATTGCTGCGCGTATTTTGCAAGCTTTAGGTGGCTGTGTCGGCGTAGTTATGGCTCGTGCAGCAATACGCGATAAATTAGATGTTCAAGGCTCAGCGCAAGCTTTTTCAAGCATGATGATTGTAATGGGACTTGCACCAATTTTGGCACCGATGATTGGAGCATGGATTTTAATCTGGTTCCCTTGGCAAGCTATTTTTATTGCCCTTTCAATTGTTGGTGTAATATGCTGGTTGTGCGTACATTTCTTTTTTAAAGAGACCTTGGCAACTGATAAAAGACTTAAGCTTTCACCATATCAAGTAGTGACCCTCTATGGGGCTATTTTCAAAGATGCAAGTTTCCGCTTACCTATGTTTGCAGGGTGTTTAACAGGAGCCGCGCTATTTTGTTATATCAGCTCAGCACCAGCGGTATTCATGGATCAGTACGGACTTAATCAGCAGGAGTTTGCTTACGCATTTGGACTAAATGCTTTTGGCATTATGTTGATGTCATCTTTAAATAAGCATTTAACATCACGTGTTGAAATCACTAAACGGTTAAAGACAGGTTCAGTCGTGCAAGTGACTGGAGCCATTATCGTTTTTGTGGCGGGTTTAATTCCCGCTGCGCCTTTATGGCTTGTTATGTTAGGGCTATTTTTAGCTATTTCAGGCATTGGTTTAACAGGACCAAATGCAATGGCGCTCGCAATGTCTAAACAAGGTGCTCGCGCAGGTACGGCGAGTGCAATTATGGGAAGTATGCAATTCGCTTGTGGCCTTTTAGGTGGCGTATTACTTAACTTCCTTATTTGGTCTGCATCGCTCAACATGGGCGTGATGATGGTGTTATTTACACTAAGCGGTTTTATTGTCGTATTAAAAGCGACGAAACAGGTAACAATAAAGCCATTCTCATAGTTTTAAAAGAATGGCGACTTAGATCTTATTCGTCTAGAAAAACTGTGAAATTTTCGACAGGTTCTCTAGGTGTAATGAAGGTATTTACAATGTGATTAGGATCAGCATGACCTAACGCAATTGCACAAACTAGCTCTTCATCATCTGATGCACCCAAGATATCTAAAACAATAGGGTGAAAATGGTTCCAAGCTGCTTGTGGGCATGTATCTAAACCTCGTGCCTTAGCAGCAACCATCACGTTTTGGATCATCATTGCGATATCCATTTTAGACCCGATTCCCATGGTTTTATTTACTGTAAAGAAAAGGCCGGCTGGTGCATCAAACAGTTTAAAGTTACGTAACTGTTGTTCAGCCATTTTTTCTTTTTCGCCCTTTTTAATTTCGAGTAGACCATAGAGCCCCCAACCATTTTCGCGGCGGCGGTCAATAAAAGGGGATATCCATTTTTCAGGGTAATAGGCAAAAGTTTCTTTATATTGTTCTGCAAGTTCCGGGTTTTTTGAAACTTCGATTTGTGCTGCACAGACACGTTCAACCATTTCATTACGCTTGTTGCCTGTTACTACATAGACTTTCCACGGTTGAGTATTTGTTCCAGAAGGTGCTCGACTTGCGACTTGTAATATATCTTTAATAACTCCTGACTCAATTGGAGTATTTAAAAAAGCGCGGACAGAATGTCGAGAAGTGATAGCTTCATCAACGAGACGAACTTGTTCCAGATTCATGAGATACTCCTATATCATTTTCTTAAATATTTCATACTTTATTGAAGCTTAATTTCATGTTTTGAAAGTACTTCATTTATAAGCAAAAAATATTAGAAAAGAGATATTCTTACAGGTATGATAATTTAATTAGTTTAGACATATTGTCTGATTAATCATAATTCGAATATGCCACTTTAGATTTAAATAGACAAAATAGTATGATTTTGTCGGTTATAAAAATAAAAGCATAACAGTGAGTGGGTGAAAAATATTCAATTGAAAAAAAGGTATAATATGTTTAAAAACAGTACAAAACGGATAGTTTTATATAAAATATGACCATTTTTTATATAAAATTTTAATGAAAAATATACACAAAACTTTAAATTTCTGCATAATACCGACTTTTTTACGCAGGTATGATTTCTCCATACTCACGTTAGGAAATAGTGGCTGCAAACAAAATCCCTTTACAAAAGGATTTAGGTGCAGAAATGGAGAAATACACGAGGTATAGGAGCTTTACATGAGTCTACCACTCATCAACAAGCAGTTCATGAAACAAGGATTGGCGATTACCATTGCAACCATGAAAATGAACGTAACTCACGCAGCTACTGGGCCACAAAAAATACAACAGCTTAGTACAGGTCTAAACGCACTCTTCTTTGATCATGGAGAAAAGGGCGCAGATAGTCGCGTTATGGCGATCGCTTGTTACAGTCTTTGAAATTTATATCCAGTTTAGACATTTGCTCAAAAGTATATGTAAATATGCTTATTGGCTTAAATCCAGATTTTGTATAACTCGCTTGATTGATGGGAATCATTAGACGAGTTTATTTAGCGGTGGTCATTTGTTAGTTTCCAAGTTTGTAGCTGAGTCGATGCATACTGTTTTTCCAAAAGCGGAAATTTTCAGTAGTGCAATGATATTATTTTGTCTGAAGGTCGCTTTCTCTCATGCAACCTTCAAAGGCTTAGTGTTGGGCATGATGTTGCTTAAACTTGTGACGATAATTGCTATTCAATTGACATTAAAAGTTTTTTCTTGAATTTACTGAAAAGTCCCGGTTTCTAGGGGCTTTTTTGTTTATTGCAGTATTTTGGCATGTGCTTTTAGCACATTAGCAAGGAACGTAAGCGGACCGAGTATGAATGAACAACTCAATGCCACACTGATGTCGTGGGTAAAATTTTTTAATGACCCTTTATGGGACTTTTTGGTTATTTTCTTGCTGGCTGTAGGTGTTTTTTATACGGTCTTAACAGGAGCGGTGCAAATTCGCATGTTCTTGCAAAGTATCCGAGTGATGAAAAGCAGTCGTACAGAAGGCGAAGATGAGCATGGTCTTACACCTTTTCAGGCGTTTGTAACAGGCCTTGCGAGCCGTGTTGGGGTAGGTAATATTGCTGGTGTAGCAATTGCCATCGCAATTGGTGGCCCTGGTGCAGTGTTCTGGATGTGGGTAACAGCTGTACTTGGTATGAGCTCTGCTTTTATTGAGTCTACGCTTGCTCAACTATTTAAAGTTAGAGATAGTAAGACTAAACAGTTCCGCGGTGGACCGGCCTACTATATTACTCAAGGTTTACGCAGTAAAACCTTTGGTGTGGTCTTCGCACTTGCATTGATCTTTACCTACGGTTTCGTATTCAACTCGGTTCAAATCAATGCGATTGCTAATGCATCTTCACATGCTTGGGGTTGGGACAAAGCTAATCTTATTGCTCATTTAGGTGGTGTTGATCTAGAAATTTCATGGGTTGGTCTTGCTCTTGTAGTTTTAGTGGCATTGGCAATTTTTGGTGGTATTAAGCGTATCGCTAAATTTGCAGAGATGTTTGTACCTTTAAAAGCAGGTCTTTATCTATCTGTTGCTCTCTATATTGCAATCAGTAACTATGCAATTTTGCCTGATATTTTAAAGCTGATTGTAACTGATGCTTTCAATTTTAAGTCTGCAGCAGGTGGTTTCTTTGGTGCGGCAGTGTCAATGGCAATGATGCAAGGGATTAAGCGTGGTTTATTCTCTAACGAAGCAGGTATGGGTTCTGCACCAAACGCAGCAGCTGCGTCTGATGTAAAACATCCTGTAAACCAAGGTTTGGTACAAATGCTCGGTGTATTTGTAGATACTTTTATTGTATGTACAAGTACCGCAATCATTATTTTGGTTTCTGGCGTTTACCAAGATGCAGGTTTTGTCGGTGTTGAATTAACACAACGTGCTTTAGAAACTCAAGTGGGACATTGGGGATCAGACTTCCTTGCTGTTCTATTATTCTTATTCTGTTATTCAGCTGTATTAGGTAACTATGCCTATGCAGAAGGTAATGTACAGTTTATTAATAACAATCCGAAAGTCATGTTCATCTTCCGAATTTTTGTATTGGTGATGGTGTACTTCGGTGCAATTGGTAGTGTTCCACTCGTTTGGTCTATGGCCGACTTGTTTATGGGTATCATGGCAACCATTAACTTGATTGCAATTTTACTGTTAACACCGATGGCACGCACATTGTTGAAAGATTACCGTGAACAATTGAAAAAAGGCATTAAAGAGCCTGAGTTTAAAATTGATAAATATCCGGAATTGAAGAAAAAAGTCGATTCAGATATCTGGTAAGTTAAAAAAGGCCTCTTATAAATAAGGGGCCTTTTTCATAGGGGGACAGATAAAATACTTGAGTCTAAATTTTAAACATGACAAATTAAATAAATTCGATACAGCTTTTCACGAGACTAGCAACTAAAATTGCAATCCGAACTTAAACCTCATAGTGCGAAGATAGGCCATGAAACAGCTTAAATTGTGGGTTCTCGGACTCTCTATAGTGTTGGCAGGATGCCAGACCACTACACATTTGTCTGCTGCTCTAAAACCGCAAACGACGGAGGCCTATGCTCGCTCTGTTGATCAGCCATTTGCACGAATTAAAAAACAGCAAAAGCGTCCTATTGTTGCGCTCGTTTTGGGTAGTGGTGGAGCACGAGGTTATGCCCATATCGGTGTGATTGAGGTTTTGGAGCAACATGGTATCCGACCAGATTTTATTGTAGGTACCAGTGCGGGTAGTATTGTTGGAGCACTTTATGCCAGTGGCAAAAGTCCTGCTCAATTACGTGATACTGCTTTAAAAATGAAAGCTGGCGATGTACGTGATATTAGTATCGGACTAAAAGGTTTTTTTGATGGTAAAAAAGTAGAAAACTACGTTAACCAGCAAGTAAACAACATGCCACTCGAAAAAATGAAAATTCCAATGTATGTGGTTGCAACCGAATTAAAGCATGGCACTAAAACTGTATTTAACTATGGCAATACGGGACAAGCTGTTAGGGCATCTGCTTCAATTCCGAGTATGTTTGTACCTACTAAAATTGGAAAATCAGAATATGTCGATGGCGGTTTAGTCAGCCCAGTACCAGTTGAAGTCGCACGAGATTTAGGCGCTGATGTGATTATTGCTGTTGATATTTTAGCTCAGCCGATTTACACAGAAACATCGAATGTCTGGGGACTGTTTAACCAGAATATTAATATTATGCAAGGTCGTTTAGCAGCAGAAGAATTACAATATGCGGATGTTGTTATTCAGCCAGATTTAAGAGAAAAAGCCCATATTTTTGATGTGAAAGGCCGTGAAGCTACCATGAAATCGGGCATCGATGCTGCCAATGCCAAACTTTCCGATATTCAGTTTGCTATTGATGAAAAAATAGCTGAACAGAATATGTCTACTGAAGGGTTAAGTGCACAAACTCAATAATTTAACGTTAATATTTTGAAAATTAAATAAAAAGCCTGATTAGGGCTTTTTTTATATGAGTTTAAATCCTTAATTTTTGGAATAAAAATTTTTGTATATTAGGTATATGTTGGATATGCTGAAAACTCTGATGACCAATATAAAATATTGATGTCATTTTTAAAAAATAATTGATTTGTAATGTATTGAGGCTGACTAGATAAATGATACAGCAACAGGTTAAAAATGGGTTTCCAACATTAGATGATGTTCATGCTGCCGCAGAGCGTTTGGAAGGTTTAGTCGTAAAAACTCCTTTTGTTTTCTCAGAAACCATTTCTAAAACCTTAGGGGCTGAGATGTGGCTGAAATTTGAAAACTTACAATTTACAGCTTCTTTTAAAGAGCGGGGTGCACTGAATAAACTGTTGTGTTTATCTGACCAAGAAAAACAACATGGTGTTATTGCAGCTTCGGCAGGTAATCATGCGCAAGGCGTAGCGTATCATGCTCAGCGCACAGGCGTAACAGCGACCATTGTGATGCCGAAGACGACGCCAAATGTTAAGGTACAGCGAGTACGTGAATACGGCGCACGCGTTATTTTGCATGGACAAGACTTTTCAGAAGCTGCTGCTGAAATGCATCGTTTAGCACAAGAAGAATCTTTAACGATTATCCATCCATTCGATGATGCAGAAATTATTGCAGGTCAGGGGACCATTGCGCTCGAAATGCTTGCAGCTGTGCCTGAACTAGATATTTTAGTTGTGCCAATTGGTGGTGGTGGTCTAATTTCTGGTATTGCGATTGCTGCTAAGGCTATAAATCCTAAAATTAAAATTATTGGGGTGCAATCGGTTGTATATCCAAGTATGGCGAAACTCCTCTGTAATTATCAGCATGCAGTTTCAATGGGCTCTACAGTTGCAGAAGGTATCGCGGTAAAAACTCCGGGTGAGCTTACGACTCAAGTTGCTAAACAATATGTTGATGACATTGTTGTTGTCACAGAAGACATGATTGAAGAGGCAATTGCACTGTTACTTAATATTGAGAAAACAGTGTGTGAAGGGGCTGGTGCGACAGGTATTGCTGCAATTATGTCTCGTCCTGATCTCTTTTTAGGTCATAAATTAGGTGTAGTGCTGTCTGGTGGCAATATTGATACACGCGTTATGGTCTCTGTATTGCAACGTCATTTAACGCGTACAGGTCGAATGGTCCGTATTCGTGTTGAATTGCCAGATAACCCGGGTGCTTTGGCCCGTTTAACAGCAATTATTGCTGAGCAAGGTGGTAATATTTATGAATTGCGTCATGAGCGCTTTGCAGCAACCAGTCGTGCCAAAGAAAGCGCCGTGAGTGTTGATGTTGAGCTTAAAAGCGCTTCGGATCTAGATTTGCTGATTCAGGCAATGCAGTTGGAAGGCTATATTGTGCGTAAAGAAGAGATTTAATCTCTGATATTGCTGTGTTATAAAAGCCGTATATGGCTCTATCGAGAGTCATATACAAGGTAATTTAAATGGATTAAATTGCCAAAAAGGGATGAATTTACAAAAAAACGATCAAATCCTTCAATGAAACGAGAAAAACTGACAATTCTCTAAACTTTGTACTTCACAATTTTAAGGTTTAGGTTTTAGTATTCCTTCCATTGTAAATTTGAAGAAATATAAGGATATCCACGCTCAATGTTCAAATCATTTTTTCCATCACCACGGTATTTTTTTATATCAGTGGTCGTTTGGCTCGCGCTAAATATGGTGCTCTGGTATACAGGTGGGGATCATTGGGGGGAGTATTTAGGCTTTCCTCATGGTTATGCAGATGCTGAGTTACCTATTGGTGTAAGTCGATTTTGGTCACCTGCATTTTTATGGTTCTATCTCTGGTTTTTAGTCTCTACTGCTCTTTTTGCTGGTTTTTGGAAGATAATTTCTAATAATCCATGGCAGCGTTGGTCTATATGGGGCTCTGCATTTATTTTATTTAATATCTGGTTCAGCGTTCAGGTCAGTGTTGCGATTAATGCATGGTATGTACCATTTTGGGATTTAATTCAAAAAATGCTTTCTAGTGGCGGGGGAAATGTTTCGGCACTTTATAGTGAGACCTTAGTGTTTCTTTATATTGCAATGGTGGCTGTAACTCTAGCCGTGATTAATGCTTTTTTTACCAGTCATTATGTATTTCGTTGGCGTACGGCAATGAATGAATACTACACAGAACATTGGGAAAAGCTGCGTCATGTAGAAGGTGCCTCACAACGTGTGCAAGAAGATACGATGCGCTTTGCAACTATTTTGGAAGATTTAGGTGTTGAGCTGGTGAAAGCAATCATTACATTGATTGCGTTTTTACCTATTTTATTTCATCTATCTAAATACGTTCCTACATTACCCCTTATTGGAGAGTTAGATCATTCTTTAGTTTGGGCGGCAATAGTCTGGTCAATTTTCGGAACTGTTCTGTTAATGGTCGTAGGTGTAAAATTACCAGGCTTACAATTTAACAATCAAAAAGTAGAGGCTGCGTATCGTAAGGAGTTGGTCTATGGCGAAGATCATGCAGACCGTGCAAAACCTGCTACCTTGCGTGAATTATTTAGTAATGTACGGAAAAACTACTTCCGTCTCTATTTCCATTATGCCTATTTTAATATGACAGCGATTTGGTATGGTCAACTTGATATTTTATATAACTTAGTTGTTCTTTTCCCATCAATTGCTGCTGGTAAACTTACATTAGGTTTAATTCAACAAATTGCAAATGTGTTTGGACGTGTACGTGAATCTTTCCAATATTTAATTAGTTCATGGAAAACAATTATTGAACTACTTTCGATTTATAAGCGTTTAAAAGCTTTTGAATCGATACTACATAAATAAAAGAAAACCCGCGAAAGCGGGTTTTCTTTTATTTGTGGACTTAATGAGTCGCGTTATAAAAATTGAGAATAGGACCAACTAATGACTGTTGTGATTTATCTAAGGTGACTTGAATTTCTTTATAGTTGAAAGTGTCTTCGTCATCATATTTAGCAATGCCATGTGTTTTATTATTCACTTGCGGAATTTGATAACTAAAAAAAGCCACTTTTTTAGAAGGATGAACAATATTGATGAGTTTTTTAGGGTCTTTATAGCCACCAAACTCATTTTCAATACTTTCTTTTAACAGTTCAGGAAAGTAGAGCGTTGCATTTGGCAATCCACATCCAACACAAAATGAAGAGTCATAAAGTTCTATTGCTTGTTTTTGATCTGGACTCATTATTAGAGCAAAACCACTACCGTTGGCACCTGCATTTGCTTGCACATCTTGCCAATTTCTAGGCACAAGCACTAACCCTGTTTCAGGTAATGCCAGAAGCTTAAGCTGCTTGGCATGTTGAGCATCAAGCTTAAAATTAAAGCGGCAATTTTTTAGTGTGCATTTTTCAAAATCTTTAAGTAAACCATCATCTGTTGGGCTCAGCGCAGTAACACCATAAAATGGCACTGTAATACCATTTAAAAATTTTGCTTCTCCGAGAGCGTAGAGCTGATTATCTGCTTTGCGAGTTGCGGCAGAGCTATAAAACTTTGGGAAATGAGGAGTAAAGCTTTTTACTTCGGCATGTGTAATTGAAGCTGTACCCACTAATGTGACACATAGTAAAAAATTCAGTTTTTTCATTTTAAAAAAGTAATCATTTAAATTTTATATCAACCTAGCATATTCTTTTAAACTAGATGTTAGTCCAAAATTTTAAACTGTTTTAACTTAATAATAAAACAGACCAGCAGAGACATGAAAAATGAAAAAAATCCTTTCAATTTGCTGTTTATCAGTCATCAGTTCTTATGGCTTTGCTCAAGACATAAAAGGTATTTCATTTTCACACCAAGAATGGGAAATCTCTTGTAGCAATACGGGTACATGTAAAGCTGCAGGCTATCAAAATGAAGAAAATGGCGATAATCCAGCATCACTTTTATTGGTACGTAAAGCAGGGTCCAAACAAGCTGTGCAAGCTGAATTTGCTTTATCAGACTATGAGCAAAGTTTGCCAGCCAATCAGCTTAAAAATATTCATTTTTATGTAAATGGCAAAGATTTAGGTGCTGTGACTATAGATGGTACCGATTTGCCAATAATGGGTAAATTAAACAGTTCGCAAATCAATGCTGTACTACAACAGTCTAAACAGAAAACTGAAATTTTATTTAAAAATACACAGCATGAATGGAAAATTTCCGATGCAGGAATGACCGCTGTGTTATTAAAAATGGATGATTTTCAGAAGCGTATTGGGACTGTTGGTGCTTTGGTTAAAAAGGGCAGTGCCAATGAAACTAAAGTACTTATGCCTGAGCCAAAATTGGTTGTTAAACATATTAAAACTACAGCTAAACCTTATTTAACTTTACAGCCTAAAAGCAAGCAGTACCAAGTAATACACCGTAGCTTGATGGCAGTTAATCCAAATCCTAAAGAAGACTTTTGTGAAGGAATTTATGGAGGTAATAGTGATGGAGCTGAGCCACAAGAAATCGAGCTATATAAACTAACCAATAAGAAAGTTTTGGCGACTACGTTGTGTTGGAGAGGTGCTTATAACGAGGGGGATGGGGCATGGGTGCTCGATGAGTCTTTGATTGGTAAAGCAACGTTTGTGACAGAAACAGCTTCTGATTTCGATAGCGGTATTATTAGTAGTGCTCAAAAAGGAAGAGGCATAGGCGATTGCTGGGCAAGTGAAGAATGGGTCTGGGACGGTAAGAGTTTTGTACACACAAAAGATATGTGGACAGGGATGTGCAAAGGCTTGGCAGCAGGTGGGGTGTGGGAGCTTGATCGAATTGAAGCTATTGTAAAATAGCCATTTTTTTGAAGAAATCTCATTAGGAAAATAAAAAAATGATTAAAAGTAAAATAGAGATAGCTTTCTTAGTTATAGCAGGAATGTTTGCTTGTTTTGCCAAGCCTGCTTTTGCTGCGTCCTTAAGTATTTTAGAGTTTAAAAAAACACAATTAAGTCAGAATGAGCAGGCGCAACTTTGCATACAAGTTAAAAAGCTTTGCGAGCATCTTGACCAATGGCGAGTTTTAAAAACAGCAGATCGGCAGTTATGGCTTCTGTCGGGTGGAGATATTATTCAATTTAACGGCTCTACAAAGGGACTCAAACTATCGAAACAGTGGCATGTAAATCTCTCTACTCAAAAGGAGGGTACATCTGATGGGCAATTTATTTTTCCCAAGCTTTTTCCTATGACCCAAAACCGTTATGCCATTGCTGTAATCGACTCATTTTCTGAAATGTACTCAGGAGGCGGTGCGAATATTGAACGAGCTAGTTTTTATGAGTTAACAGATGCTGGCACTACACATCAATTTATTGCGAATTATCCATTTAGTTTTAGTCGTATGATCAGAGCTTGTTTTTCTGAGCAAGATTATGAAAGTTCTCAAGGAAATTGTCATGATGAGGATTCTTTAAGTTTGGATATTCATCCAGTCAAACCGCTAATGTGGCAATTCCGCTATCGTTATAATTTAAGCGTATCACCTGCCTCAGATTCAGATGAAAAATCTTATCAGGGCAGTAGAAACTTAAATATTGATTTAAATAAAGCACCAGAACAGCCAAATATTCCAGAAGCATGGAATTATGCCGGAATGGGCTAATTATTAAAGTAATTGTTAAATTTGAAGAAATAGACGATTTACAGAGTCATAACAGGTAACACCACTAGCTCTGTGATACAAAGAACAGATTATTTATTGGAGCTAGACCTATGTCACGTCAAGTTTATGCGATTGCTCGCCGTAAGTTTTCACATTTGAGCCATTCAGTTTGTATGGCAGTTGCTGTACTGGGTACAACACAAATTGCGGTGGCGGGTCCAACGGTTGATCAGTTAAGTGACTGTTTAGTTAAGGCTACAACGGCTTCAGACAAAACCACTGTGCTTCAATGGACATTTACGGCTTTAGCTGCCCATCCTGATTTAAAAGCATTTAGTAATGTAACACCTGAGCAAAAAGATCAGTTAGACCAAAAACTGGCACAGGTTTTACAACGTGTAATCGTAGAGCAATGTTCTACTCAAACCAAAGCTGTGATTCAGGCGGAAGGTGTTAAGGCAGTCGGAGAGGCTTTCCAGCAGTTAGGTCAAAGTGCGGGCGAAGATATTGTTAAAGATCCAGCGGTCAAACAGCAGTTACAAGGTACATTGCGCTATATCGATTTAAATAAATTGGTGACGACGTTTTTAACCCCAGAGATTTGGAATAAGTTGGGAATCACGAGATAGTAATTTAGTTTTCTGCTTCTCAAATAAATGAACGTAACCTGCTATTAGACGAAATGTGTTTCTAACTAACAGCAGGTTTTATTTTTAATGGCAAGATCTACTTAAATACTAATCGTCACCCCTAAAACTTTTACAAACTGCGCTAACCAAGCTGGATGTGCAGGCCAAGCAGGCGCTGTCACCAAATGACCATCTGTAACTGCTTCAGTCACAGCAATATCTGCATATTGTCCACCTGCCAATTTTACTTCGGCAGCACATGCTGGATAAGCTGAGCAGAGGCGACCTTGTAATACATCTGCAGCTGCCAGTAACTGAGCGCCATGGCATACGGCTGCAATTGGTTTTTTCACTCGATCAAACTCACGCACAATTTCGATAACACGTTCATTCATGCGTAAATATTCTGGTGCACGACCACCCGGAATAACTAGACCTACATAGTCTTCGGTATTAACGGCATCAAAATCATAGTTAATCGCAAAGTTGTGGCCACGTTTTTCGCTATAAGTTTGCTCGCCTTCAAAATCATGAATAGCCGTCGCAATATGATCACCATTCTTTTTATTGGGGCAAACAGCATGCACGGTATAACCTAAACCAGTTAAGAACTGAAAGGGAACCATAGTTTCATAATCTTCAGCATAGTCACCGACTAACATTAAAATATTTTTAGACATGATTTATCTCTCTTTTTTAAAATATTAAGTTATCTGAGTTCTTAATTTAAATTAGCACAGTCACTGAGTAATTCTTTAGAAAAAAGCGCATTCTTTAGTCGAAGAATGTTTCATAAGTGATGTAAAAAAGCCTCGATAAATTGAGGCTTTTAAATTTATGGGGTCTTTTTTTTATAACTCACAAGCTTTACGTTGATATTCGCGACGGTTAAAGACGTATTCCTTACCATTCCATCGATAAATAGCAAAACAGAAGCCTGGCCCCCCATTTTCAATATCAGGCCAACCATCTTTGCCTTTAGTTTTCAAAAAGGTAGGTATGCCAGAGTCGCTAAATATTTTTTCCCATTTACCGTCTTTTTGCTGTGAAACAATATAGTAGCCAACACCCGTATTGCCATAACACATACTGCTACTATCTTGAATAACAGCATCTTTACGGCTATCACCATTCAGATCTTTATAAATAATAATTTCACCAGTATCGCAGTTACCTTTCCAGCCATGTTTTGTTTTTTTGAAATCCGCGGCTTTAAATATAGGTGCTACTTCACTCTTTGGAACTGGAATAGCTTGAGCAAAAATTGTCGAGTTTATTAACAATAAAGAAGTCGTAATAAGTAATCTATTTTTCATGGTTAATCTGTTCAGCATAGTTATAGCTTAAAAATTTATTGTGGATTCATTGAGTTTTTAAATAGATAAAAAACCCGCTCTAAAGCGGGTTTTTCTAAAAATTGGATTAGCTTAACCAATCAATTTCTTCATTAATTCATTTACTTGAGCAGGGTTAGCTTTACCCTTAGAAGCTTTCATGACTTGACCTACAAGACCGTTAAAGGCTTTTTCTTTACCAGACTTGTACTCTTCAACCATTTTTTCATTAGCTGTAAGTACTTCTTTAATGATTGCTTCAATCGCACCAGTGTCAGTTTCTTGCTTTAAGCCTTTTTCCGCAATAATGTCATCGGCAGATTTACCTTCCGATTCCCACATAAAGCCAAAGACTTGCTTTGCAATCTTGCCGCTGATGGTGTTATCAACAATACGTGCAATCATGCCACCAAGCTGTTCAGCAGAAACAGGAGAGTCTGCCAAATCTAAGTTTGCTTTGTTTAACGCGCCTGAGAATTCGCCCATCACCCAGTTTGCCGATACTTTACCTTGTGCAGCACCGCCCGCAGCAGACACAACAGCTTCAAAGAAGTCTGCCATTTCGCGTGAAAGCGTAAGTACATGTGCATCGTACTCAGTTACACCAAAGTCTGCGATAAAGCGTGCACGACGTGCGGCAGGTAGCTCTGGAAGTGCAGCGCGAGCAGCTTCGATTTGCTCATCTGCAATAATCACTGGTAACAAATCTGGATCTGGGAAGTAGCGGTAATCGTTCGCTTCTTCTTTAGAACGCATTGAACGCGTTTCCATTTTGTTTGGATCGAACAAACGAGTTTCTTGATCGATGCTTCCGCCGTATTCCAAAATTTCCATTTGGCGTTCAATTTCAACATTGATCGCTTGTTCAATGAAACGGAATGAGTTGAGGTTTTTCAGCTCACAGCGCGTACCAAACGGTTGTCCCGGACGACGTAAAGACACGTTACAGTCTGCACGGAATGAACCTTCAGCCATGTTACCATCGGAAATACCTAACCAACGCACAAGTGTGTGGATTGATTTGATATATGCCACTGCTTCTTCAACTGAACGCATGTCCGGTTCAGAAACGATTTCAAGTAAAGGTGTGCCAGCACGGTTTAAGTCAATTCCAGACATGCCTTCAAATTGGTCATGAATCGATTTACCCGCATCTTCTTCAAGGTGAGCACGAGTTACACCAATGCGTTTGGTTGTGCCATCTTCAAGCTGGATGTCGATGTGGCCTAAGCCAACAATCGGGTTATCCATTTGGCTAATTTGATAGCCTTTTGGAGAATCTGGGTAGAAATAGTTTTTACGTGCAAACACAGATGCTTGATCGATGTATGCATCAATCCCTAAGCCAAAGCGGATTGCAAGATCAACTACTTTTTCATTCAAAACAGGGAGTACACCCGGCATTGCCAAGTCTACAAGGCTTGCTTGCGTGTTTGGGTCTTGACCAAATTCAGTTGATGAACCAGAGAAAATTTTAGAATGGGTTGCAAGCTGAGTGTGGATCTCGATACCAATAACGACTTCCCAACCGTCAATCAATTTCAACTTTTGAGCTTCAGCCATTATGCATTCTCCTCAGCAATTGCCGCACGTTTGGTATGCCAGTCAGTGTTTTGTTGGTATTGATGAACAATTGACAATAATTGCGATTCTGACCAGTAGTTACCAATTAATTGTAAGCCTACAGGTAAGCTGTCTTTATCAAAACCAACAGGAGCATTAATCGCTGGTAAGCCTGCTAAGTTCACTGCAAGTGTATAGATATCGCCTAAATACATTTCAGTTGGACTTAAGTTCGCACCAATTTTGTAAGCAGTCGTTGGTGCAGAAGGAGCAGCAATCACGTCTACATTTTCAAATGCTTTTAAGAAGTCTTGTTGAATTAAACGACGTACTTTTTGTGCTTTCACATAGTAAGCATCGTAATAACCCGCAGAGAGTGCATAAGTACCAATAAGGATACGACGTTGAACTTCTGGACCAAAACCTTCTGAACGTGAGCGCTTGTAAAGATCCATCAAGTCAGCTGGGTTTTCACAGCGGTGACCATAACGAACACCGTCATAACGAGATAAGTTAGAAGATGCTTCTGCTGGCGCGATGAGGTAATACGTTGGGACATAGGCTTCAGTCATGTTGAGGTCAATCTCAACAAGTGTTGCGCCCATTTCTTCAAGCTTTTTCAAAGACTCTTCAATACGAGCTTTTACGTCAGCATCTAAACCAACAACGTTAAAGTACTGTTTAGGAATACCAATGCGTAAACCTTTTACAGATGTACCATTTAAGTTCGCAATGTAGTCATCGACTTCTTTTTTAACAGAAGTTGAATCTTTTGCATCGTGACCTGCAAGCACATTCATCAGGTAAGCACAGTCTTCAGCAGAACGTGCCATTGGACCTGCTTGGTCAAGTGATGATGCGTAGGCAATGATCCCGAAGCGAGACACACGACCATAAGTCGGTTTTAAGCCTGTTAAGCCACAGAAAGAAGCAGGTTGGCGAATTGAACCACCTGTGTCAGTACCAGTAGCAAAAGGTGCTAAGTCAGCAGCTACGGCAGCAGCAGAGCCACCAGATGAACCACCCGGAACACGGTCAAGTGCCCATGGGTTGCTCGTTGCTCCAACATACGAGCTTTCCGAAGTTGAACCCATGGCAAACTCGTCCATGTTCACTTTACCTAAAGTGACTAGACCAGCAGCTTTAGTTTTTTCAACAACAGTTGCATCGTAAGGAGAGATGAAGTTATCAAGAATTTTTGAACCAGCAGTTGTTTTAATGCCTTTGGTACAAAAAATATCTTTGTGTGCCAGAGGAATACCCGTTAGAGCAGTTGCATTACCAGCTTTTAATACAGCATCGGCAGCGTCAGCTTCTGCAAGCGCTTGTTCAGGTGTAACCGTCACATAGCTTTTAACTTGTGAATCGAGTTTCGCAATACGTTGCAAATAGTGTTCAGTCAGTTCGCGAGATGAAAACTTCGATTGGCTTAAGCCCTCAGCAAGTTCACGAATTGATAAGCGATGTAAATCAGTCATGAGTAAAATTTCTTTACATTCAAAATAGGGAAGATGGGTTAATTGAGTAAAAGTTATTCAATCACGCGAGGAACAAGATACAAACCATCTTGAGTTGCAGGTGCAACTGCTTGGTACTCATCTCGATGATTGCTTTCTGTTACCACATCAGCACGTAAAGGTTGAGGATTATCAAAAGGACTTTTTAAAGGTTCTACGCCTTCAGTATCAATGCCTTTTAAGGTTTCCATCATGCCTAAAATTTTATTTAGACTTTGAGCATATTCAGCAGATTGCGTATCATTGAGCGACAATCGAGCAAGATTGGCGATTGCTGAAACTGTTTGTGCATTTAAATCTGCTGAATGCTGTGCATCCGATGTAGACATAACATCACCTAATCAGTATTAAAAATTTTCAAAATATCGTGCGTTATAATAAGCGATTGACTTGTTCAAATCATCACATTTAGTTTAAAGTTGCCACCTTGCATCCACATGAAAGTTTAACTGAGAACGAACCGTGATTCTAAAACGACTAATTGGCTTGTTTTCGCCGGATCTAGCCATTGATTTAGGTACTGCAAATACACTTATTTATGCACCAGGCCGCGGCATTATATTAAATGAACCAACAGTTGTGGCAATTCGTCACAGTGGTTCACAAAAAATTGTTGCTGCTGTAGGACTAGATGCTAAGCAAATGTTAGGCCGTACGCCTGCGAATATTTCTGCAATTCGTCCAATGAAAGACGGTGTAATTGCGGATTTTGAAGTGACTGAAACCATGTTAAATCAGTTTATGGGTAAAGTTCACGAAAAACGTTTGTTCCCACCTGCACCTCGTGTGGTTGTATGTGTACCATGTAAATCAACTTTGGTCGAGCGTCGTGCAATTCGCGAAGCAGTATTTAATGCTGGTGCCCGCGATGTTCGTCTGATTGAAGAGCCTATGGCTGCTGCAATTGGCGCAGGTATGCCAGTTGAACAGGCATGTGGTTCTATGGTTGTGGATGTTGGTGGTGGTACAACTGAAATTGCAATTATTTCATTGCAAGGTTGTGTCTATGCTGACTCTTTACGCATTGGCGGTGATGTTTTTGATGAGCAAATCATCAATTATGTTCGTAAAGCTCATGGTTGCGTGATTGGTGAAACCACAGCAGAAATCATTAAAAAAGAAGTAGGTATGGCTATTTCTGATGGCACAACATTAGAAATCGAAGTACGTGGCCGTAACCTTGCAGAAGGTGTGCCTCGTGCAATTACTGTAACTTCTGACGAAATTACTCAAGCAATCTCTGATCCATTACAAAATATTGTAAGCGCAGTGAAATCAGCACTTGAGCAAACTCCTCCTGAGCTTTCTTCTGATATTGCCGAGCGCGGTATTGTGTTGACAGGTGGTGGAGCGTTACTTCGTAACCTCGATAAATTGTTAGCTCAAGAAACTGGTTTACCAGTTATGGTTGCTGAAGATCCTCTTACTTGTGTTACCCGCGGTGGTGGTAAAGTATTGGAATTCTTTGACAATCCGAACCATGACATGCTTTTTGTTGGTTAAGTTTAAGGATTAGGCGGTGCAACCGAATATTTTTTCAAGACAGCCGCCATCTTTCCGCTCGTTCATTATTGCGGTCATTACATGCTTGGTTGTGCTATTTTTTGATTGGCGCATGCCGTATGTAATTCAGCCAGCAAGGGATGTCTTGTACGCTGCATATAACCCAATTTATGCATTGGCTAGTTATCCAGTACTGTCGAGAGAATGGCTGAATCAACAAACAAAATCTGAAGCACAGCTGCGTCGTGAAAATACTGCAATGCAGGCTGAGCTTTTACAAGCTCAAGTCCGCTTACAGAAGCTTTCTGAACTGTCAGCTGAAAACACTCGTTTGCGAGGTCTTCTTGATACTCCATTAATTATTGATGGACGTATGGAGATTGCCGAAGTGATTGGGACAGATGCAGACCCATTACGTCATATCATCATTGTTAACCGTGGCTCTATGGACCATTTAAAGGTCGGTCAAACGGTTCTGGATGATAAGGGGATTATGGGGCAGATCATTAATGTATATCCTCATAGCTCACGTGTAATGTTGTTATCAGATAAAGAACACTCACTTTCGGTCCGTCTTGAACGTACTGGAATGCGTGCGATTGTTTCTGGTACAGGTGATTTGGGCCGTTTAAAAATGGAATATGTCCCGACGAGTGCGAATATTCAAGTGGGCGATAAAGTATTTAGCTCAGGCTTGGGTGAACATTTCCCAGCAGGGTACGCAGTGGGTACAGTTGCCAAAGTAAGACGCCATAATTCAGGTGAGTTTGCAGAAATTGATGTTACACCAGCCGCGCAATTAGCAACAGGACACCATGTAGTTATACTTTTCTCAGATTCATTAGCGAAGGAGCAGCCATATGCCGATCGCTAAACTGAAGCGAGAAAAGCGCCAAGATCCATTATGGGTAATAATTCTCTCTGTGATTGTGGCTTCTGTGCTCATGGTTTACCCGCTATCCTACGATATTTCAGGTTGGCGCCCATTATTCATGTTGATGATTATGCTGTTTTGGGTGGTATGTCAGCCAACATGGTGTGGGATCTGGTTTGCGTTTGGAATGGGGATTTTTACAGATTTATTGCTTGATGCTCCTTTAGGTCTCAATGCTTTAAGCTTTGTAATTGTGACTTTTCTTACCCGTTTTTTAATTCGCGAGCGCCGTATTTTAACCTTTGGTAATTTATGGACGATTGCAACTCTGGTCATTATTGCTCATTTAGCGTTTATGTGGGTAACCCAGACCATGGGTGGAATTCATTTTTCGATTGCTAGACACTGGCAACCATTGATGACAAGTATCATCAGTTGGCCAATCGTCTATTATTGTTTGGCAAAATGGCGCATATAGTTTTAGCATCTAGTTCTCCTCGTCGGAAGGAGCTATTGCAACAACTGGGTTTGGATTTTGAAATCTATAGCCCCGATATTGATGAGTCTGTTCATAAGAATGAGCTGGTTCATCAATATGTTGAACGTTTAGCGAGAGAAAAAGCGCAAACTGTATTAAAAATTTTTCCAGAAGCAATTGTTATTGCTGCCGATACAAGTCTGGGGCTTGATGGTCAGATTATTGGTAAGCCTGAATCGAAAAGCCATGCTTTTGAGATATGGAAACAATTATCTGGACGTTGGCATGATGTGTTTTCTGGATTATGCATTGCTACGCAGCAACAAATGTTAAGTCAGGTGGTGCAAACACAAGTCGAATTTCAGCATCTGACTATGCAAGATATGGAAGATTATTGGACTACAGGTGAGCCTGTGGGGAAGGCCGGTGGATATGCAATTCAAGGGATTGCTTCTCAATATATTCCCCAAATTCAAGGAAGTTATAGTAATGTGGTAGGACTTCCTTTATACGAATTTGCACAGTTATTAAAAAGAGTAAAGACATAAGAGGTTGTTATCATTCTTAATTGAATAGCATTGTCGATAAACAGTAGGCAAAGTTAAAGTTAACAGCTTCTCTGACTCTTTAATAAAAATTTTATAATGCTTTGAGTTTATGTATGTCAGAAGAATTACTTATTAATGTCACGCCTATGGAGTGTCGGGTGGCATTAATCGAAAATGGAACTGTTAATGAGCTGTATGTCGAGCGTACAGTCAAGCGCGGTTTAGTCGGTAATATTTACAAGGGTAAAGTCGTGCGAGTGCTTCCGGGCATGCAAGCAGCTTTTGTTGATATCGGTTTATCTAGAACAGCCTTCTTACATATCAATGATATGGTTTGGCCTCGTTCACAGCCTACCCCAAACGTTTTTGAACTCTTACACCCCGGTCAAACCCTAACCGTTCAAGTCATGAAAGATATGTTGGGAACGAAAGGGGCACGTCTGAGTACAGATCTTTCAATTCCTTCTCGTTATCTGGTTTTAATGCCATACGGTAACCATATTGGTGTATCGCAGCGTATTGAGTCTGAAGAAGAGCGAGAACGACTGCGTAATATTATTGAAGGTATTCAATCTGAACATAATCTGCCGGGTAGCGTGATTGTACGTACGGCTGCCGAAGGTGTAGATGAGGCAGAAATTGCACGGGACATGTGCTATCTGAGTAAATTATGGGAATACATCCAACGTAAGCAAATTGATGTTGCTGTTCCATCCTTAATTTTTGAAGAGCTGCCATTACCTCAGCGTATTATTCGAGATTTAGCAAGCGAAGAGACCGCAAAGATCTATGTTGATTCGAGAGAAATTCACGCCAAGCTTCTTGAGTTTGTTGAGGAATTTGTTCCGAATATGCAGAGTCGACTCATTCATTATCCGGGTGAGCGACCACTATTTGATCTTTATAATGTCGAAGAAGATATCCAGAAAGCCCTTCAAACGCGCGTTGCTTTGAAATCGGGTGGTTATCTTATGATTGACCAGACTGAAGCCATGACAACGATTGACGTTAATACGGGTTCATATGTCGGTGGTCGTAGTCTTGAGGACACCGTTTTTAAAACCAATATGGAAGCGACACAAGTCATCGCACGTCAACTTAGACTGCGTAATTTGGGTGGTATTCTCATTATTGATTTTATTGACATGCAAGAGGCAATTCACCGTGAAGAGGTGATGCGTCAGTTTGAAAAAATGCTTGAGCGTGATCACGCCAAGACCAAGATTACTCAAGTATCAGAACTTGGTCTGGTCGAAATGACGCGTAAACGAACACGTGAGTCGTTAGAACATTTGCTGTGTGAGTCGTGTCCAACCTGTCAAGGACGTGGTTTTGTCAAAACAGCAGAGACAGTGTGTTACGAAATATTTCGTGAGATATTACGATATACCCGTGCATTTGAGTCAACGAGTGGCTTTACTGTTGTTGCTCATCCTTCTGTGATTGACCGATTATTAACAGCAGAAGCGCCAGCAGTGGCAGATTTAGAGCATTTCATCAACCGTGTCATTAAATTTCAGGTCGAAAATTTATATACGCAAGAGCAATACGATATCATTTTAAGTTAAAGTTGTAACAAGATATCGCTTAATCCTTGTTACAACTGAAATTTTACTTTCATTCATGAATTTTAAATACTACTTGCATACAGTAGCCGTAGACGTTCTCCCTATTTAACGTCTTAGCAAACAATAAGAGGTATAACCCATGAATGTAAGTGAAAACTTAATTAGCAACGGTCTTAAACATGTTTTAGAAAGCACGCCAGTAAATAGCTGCTATATGTTGAATGATCAAGGTAAAGAAGTACCGATCACAACTGCAATGATTCGTTCAGTATGTCATCAGTTGCTTAACCAGTGCCGCACAATCAAAAAATAAGGGGCCAATTCAAAGCCCCTTAACTTTTTCTAACTTGCTGAATGATGTTTCAGCTGCTTCTCTGCAATAATTTCTTCAAAACGTTGAATCTCATCTTCTAAATGAGTCAAAAGGTTTTGCATTTTTGGCAAAGCATTTCGACAAGCTGTTAATCCAACTTCAAGCTTATCTAAATAACTGGTCATGGTAATGTTTAGAGCTTGTCCATCCATGACAATCGAAGCAGGGTAGAGAGCGTCTAATTTCGCGCCATTCCAATAAAGCGGCTCACGTGGTCCTGGTACATTGGAAATGACTAAATTGAACGCCTGACGCTTAGGAAGCATTCCTGACATGATGTTTAATCCTGCCGGGCCATAAACAACCGCACTATAGTTTAAAATTTCATTCGCAGTCATACGGCTAAAGCGTTGCTTTGAATTCTGCATACTGCGACGAATAATTTCTAGACGTTCTAGTGGTTGATCTTTATGAGTTCCTAAATTTGCCAGAATCATGGTAATCCGGTTACTCATATCAGAATCATCTGTGCGTAAGGAAGCTGGAACCATGGCAATAAGTGGCTTTTTAGGTAAGCTATTTTGACTAATCAAATATTCACGTAAAGCACCAGAGCATACTGCGAGTACCACATCGTTAATCGTCACGCCTAATGCTTTTGAAATTTTTCTAAGGCGGCTCAGTTCAAAGGATTGGGCCGCAAAACGACGTGAAGCACTTACTCTTTGGTTCAAAATCGAAACTGGCGCCTGAAAGGTAGAAACATAATCAGGATTTTTTCCCATTTCTTTAAATATAGTCTGAGATAGCTCTTGCATGACTTTAGGAGCTATATCGAGTTGAGACTTAATGCTTCCCAAAATACTCTTAATTTTACTTGGACTTGGAGTAGGCACTTTTAGGCGTTTAGTTCTTTTGCTCTCAACACACCATAAAGGAACTACGTGTTTCTCTTCAGGTGTTTTTGAAAGTGATTTTTCGATCAAACGCATACCCGCAACGCCATCGACCATTGCATGATGGATTTTAAAATACATGGCAAAACGATTGCCTTCGATTCCTTCAATAATGTCACAAGTCCAAAGTGGTTTTGCACGATCAATTAAAGAACTATGTTGCTGTGAAATATAAACCAGAAGTTCGCGAATGCGTCCAGGATGAGGTAAAGCAATGTGGCGAAAGTGATGATCGATATCGAACTCTTCATCTTCATCCCAAAATAGACCATTTAAACGGTTATTGAAGGGCGGAATAGGAATGCTTTTTGAGCGTTTAATATCTTCTACTAAATCATGTACGAAGGTTTCAGGCGCATTTTCAGGAATTTCAAATAAAAACAATCCACCGACATGCATGGGTTGCTGTCTTTTTTCAAGTGACAGAAAAATGAAATCAATTGGGTGTAATGGACGCATAAATCATTGTGCCTCATGCATTTTTCTAAGAAGCCCTTATCTGAGCTCTTATTAGAATTATAGAACCGTAAAATTAAGTATATAGCGTTTAGAGTAGATAAAATATGACTTTGTGTACGGAACATGACATAAAAAAAACCACTGATTTAGCAGTGGTTTTTTGATAACAAATTACTTTTTCATGTTGCCTGCATGCAATCCGCACTCTTTTTGAGTCGCTTCTTCCCACCACCAGCGTCCTTCACGCTCATGTTGGTTTGGTAATACTGCTCGTGTACATGGTTCACAGCCAATAGAAACAAAACCACGTTCGTGAAGAGGGTTATATGGAATCTCCATCATACGGATGTAGCTCCATACTTCAGCACTTGTCCAGTTTGCTAAAGGATTATATTTAATGAGTTGCTTACCTGGACCAGAGAAACCAGCATCAGCCTGTACTACAGGAATTTCTGTACGTGTACCAGGACTTTGATCTTTACGCTGACCTGTAATCCAGCCATCTAAAGTCGCAAGTTTTTTACGTAAAGGCTGAACTTTTCGAATACCACAACATTCTTGGTGTCCATCTGTAAAAAAGCTGAATAAACCTTTTTCGTTTACCATTTTTTGAACAGCTTCAGATTCAGGGAAACAAATTTCGATATTGATATTGTAGTGTTTACGGACAGTTTCAATAAATTGATAAGTTTCAGCATGTAGGCGACCAGTGTCGAGACTAAAGACACGGAACGGCTTACCCAAACGCGAAGCAATATCGATTAAGACAACATCCTCTGCTCCCGAAAAAGAAATTGCGATTTCACCTTGTTGGCTTAAGGCAAGTTCTAAAATTTCTCGAGGGCTTTTGGTTGCATATTCAGCAGCAAGAGCATCTACGATATCAATAGTCGGAATAACGGTCATGTGTGTTCCTGGCAAAAGGCTTGGGCGCATTGAGTTATGAAAAATATTCTAAAGGATAGTTGATAAACTGCTTAGCACTTTAATTTCGATCCTTATGAATAAAATTGATTTGATCAATAACAACGCAAAACTGAAAATCTTAATGGTATGATACAGCAATTTTTAACCAACGTTGGAAGCATTCATGGAAATCGTATGCCTAGATCTTGAAGGGGTTTTAGTTCCTGAAATCTGGATCAATTTCGCTAAAAAAACAGGGATTAAAGAACTCGAGGCGACAACTCGTGATATTCCGGATTATGATGTTTTAATGACTCAGCGTCTTAATATTTTAAAACAACACGGTCTAGGCTTAAATGACATTCAAGAAGTCATTGCTGAGATGGGGCCATTACCAGGCGCAAAAGAATTTGTTGAATGGGTGAGCACTCATTTCCAACTCGTGATTCTGTCAGATACTTTCTATGAGTTTGCACATCCTTTAATGAAGCAATTAGGGTGGCCAACAATTTTCTGTCATAAATTAGAGACAGATGAAGAGGGAATGATTACTGCTTATAAATTACGTCAACCAGATCAAAAACGTGAGTCGGTTAAGGCACTCCATGGCTTAAATTTCCGCGTAATCGCAGCTGGTGATTCTTATAACGATACAACTATGTTGGGTGAAGCTGACCATGGTTTCTTATTTGATGCACCTGCAAACGTGATTGCTGAATTTCCGCAATTCCCCGCTATCCATGGATATGACGCATTAAAAGAAGCAATTCGTTCAGTTTCAAAGCGTAGCATTCCAGCATAAGAGATAAATAATAAAAAAGGCGCTTTAAGCGCCTTTTTTATCTGAATAGTTTTGAAACTTAGAATTTATAACCAAGTTTTAAACCATAAGCGATTGCGTTGTTGTCAGAAAACTCTGCAACATATTCATCACCACCAGCTTGTGCACCAGTTTGAGCCTTAGCATCGCCTAACCAGAAATATTTTACGCCGCCAGCAATAAACGTTTGTGGGGTAGGGCTATATTGAAGACCTAAACCTACGTTCCAGTAACCTTCTGTTGGGCCTAGAGTTGTGATTGGATTACCTGCACCAGAGTCCCAACCTACAGAAACGTTACCAGCCCATTTGTCATTAAGTTTGCGGCCAACACCTGTAGTCACTGTCCATTGGTCATCTGAATAGCTAACTAAATCAAAACCATTTGGACGGTTGACAATCGGGCCTACAACTTTTGATAGTTGTCCAAATTTGTATGGTTGAACAGAGAAATCTTTCCAGTTCACCCAACGTATGTTAGCGAAGGCAACAGTGTCAGCCATGATTCCTGTTTGGAAATCAAAGTTAACTGATTGAGGCGTGGTAATTGTGGTATCTGCTGAGCTATTTTTAATTGCCTCGCCAGCTGCAGCTTGTCCTAATAATGAAAGAGCAGGAAGTGTAGGCAAGTTTTCACGAATATTGACGTCATGGTCAATTTCAGAGCGATATGTTAAAGATGCTTTTAATGCAATTTCAGGAATTTGATAAGCGAAACCTGCTAACCAACCTGCACCACCTGTTTCTTTAATATCTGCATCATAGCCATTGTAGATACTGTAAGCTTGACCACGGAGGTTGATGTTTCCTTTAATGGTTTGATATACACCGCCCGCATAGAAGTTCCAATTTTGATTTGGTTGAAAACCAAAAACCATTGAAAGGTTCTGGGTATCAACTTTAACCTTGGTGGCACCTTTGCCAAGCAAACCATTGACTTGAGCTAAACCGGCGTCAACCTTTGCAGCAACACCTTGTTTAACACCCGCATCGATAACAGCTTTAGTAGTTGCATCATTATTATAAGCATTTAAAGTGGCAGCAAATTGTGCTTGTCCAGCAGGAGAGGTTAAGTCAACTCCTTGGGCTTGCAGGGCCGCACCCACACGTTGATTAGCTGTTAATCCATTAAATGTTGTATCAATAGTACTGGTACGAATTGCATCTAATCTTTCTGGAGCTAAAATTGTATTGGTGCTATCTGATACAAATACGTTTTTTCCAGAATATTCAGCATCTGCGCCGAATGGTTGATCGTATAGTATACCAAATGAGAATTTATCATTAAGTTGCAGTTTTAAGGCTGCATTTGGGAAATAATAATCATTACCCATATCACCAATATCGCGGCGTGTTGCACTTGATCCCGCTTCTTTACCCGCTACATCTGGGTCTAAAACAGAAATACCAGCTTCAAAATAATTATTAGGCTGCAAAAATGCAGACATTGATTGTCCAGAGCGATCCAATGCTGCTGCAAAAACCCCAGTTGCAGGCAGCGTTGCTAAAATCATTGCAGTGCTCAGATGTTTTAATTTCATTTTAATCTTTCCTTGAACTTCAAGACATTTTTTTAAAAGTAACAGAGTTAAACCGTTTAAACTGTGTTGCCTTCAAAGCTTCTAATTACAACTTATAAAAGCTTTGATAACTCCATGTAACAAAAATAGCATAATTACAATAAGAGTAAATCTGTTATATGAACTGAAGAGTACTCACTTTTTATACAAATAGTGTCAATAATGAATGAAATATGAA
>NZ_JRVL01000286.1:0-1136 GCF_054823985.1 Acinetobacter sp. GN11
CAGCTTAATTTATGATATTTTATACAGATCTGAAGATAAAAATTAGCTATTAAATCAATAAGGATGAAGTATGTTAGTTATGCTTGATAAGCAACAACCTAAACATGCATTGATTAGTATCGATGAATATGTTCCTTTTTCTATTGAGTTTTCTGAAAATAAGTTGGCTGATATATATTGGCGATGTGGAAATGGACAAACATCCTTATTTGAACTAGGACTAAGTAATAAGGGGGAAGTAATTAATATTACTTTAGTATCGATAAATTCTAATAACATATTGAAGACTAACTATAATTTTAAAAATTCATTTCCAGTTGAAAATTTCTTACCTAAGTTTGATATCTCAGGTTGGAATGTAATATATGAGGATTATTCAAGCATATTCAAAGATGATTTTAATTATGAACTACAATTGGTTGTAGGTTTAGATTATTTAGAGTTAACTTTTTTAAATATTGAAAAATCAATGTATTACTTTAATAATGAGGGAATATATTTTGGTGTAAACTCTAACAATGAACTATCATCAATACAGTTAACTAATATCTCAAGTGAAGAAATAGAACTTATAAAAAGCAATTTTTAAGGTAGGGGAAAATAAATCTGGGATAACAAAGAACATAATATATAATTTTGCTTTTTAAGTTAGCTAACATATTTAATCAAAGTATCTAATTAAATGAAAAACAATAATTATTTAACCAATTTCTAGCCAATATCACATTGACACTCTAAACCCTGCCGATTATCCTTTGCCTGCTGACCTACATTGTCAGCCGGCTTTGACAGGCTGATTTAGACTGCATCAGAATTATTCCTTCTGAGGAATAGTTTTGTGTGTAAGCTCCTCGTCTCCTCCCGTTGCGGTAGGACGGGAGAGGGACACCCTTGGGTGTGCTGGCGTCTAACCAGTCTGTCAACCTTCTCTCGTTCTGCCACCATAATTATTTGACAGTAATTCGGTAGAACTTCTTTAGACATGAGGAGTCCTCTATGCATACTATTTCTTCTTATTTTTTGGCCTTTGCCAAGCTCTCTCTATCCATACCGCTTAACTGGTCTTTAAAACGGTTTAAACATTTATAGGTTTAGCCTTTAGATCGTTACGACTAAAAAATCATATCAACAATAAA
>NZ_JRVL01000287.1:0-359 GCF_054823985.1 Acinetobacter sp. GN11
TGCCAAAAGCTATAACGACACAGCTTAAAACTTTTAAAGCAGCTTGATTACCCTAAGGTTTTCAGGCTTTAAGTGTTTTTTATTTAAAACTTAGCAACACAAAACTTGAGATGTGCTACGCACAGTCTTTACGGCTTTGCTATGCCTTTTTTTCTCCCAAAAAAATATCTCATTTAGAAACAACAATAATTTTTTATAACGGTAAAACGATGCCAAATTTAGTTCTCCCAACACGTGCCATGCAAGTCATTAATACGTCTATTCATTTATTTCACCATTTTGGGTTTCATACTGTTGGGGTCGATAGAATCGTAAAAGAGTCAAAAATCCCAAAAGCGACTTTTTATAACTACTTTCAC